>DASRMZ010000217.1:0-37349 GCA_035647675.1 Thermoclostridium sp.
TTAGTAGCATCAAGGTTTCCAGATAATACAGCTTTACTAGTTACCTGTGCAGCAATTATACGTTTATTCAAATTGTATTCATCCTCATAAAGGTTGAGAGGCTTTATCTCTTTTTGTACATCAAATATGTAGTTACCCTCATCATCTCTCTCATAATCCTGCCAACCCAATAGGTTTAAGCCGTCTGAAGTAACTATATTTCCTAATTCGTCATATTTAAAGTTTCCTGCTCTGGTAAAGAAGGTTGAGCCATCCTTACCATTACCGACGATAAAAAAACCTTCCCCCTCAATGGATAGGTCCATGGGGTTGTCGGTGCGTTGTAAGCTACCACGCCCCATTATAGTATCAATTGAACTTACATTCATACCCAAACCAATCTGAACTGGGTTTGTACCCCCTCTCCCGCTATTGGGATCTGGTGCACTTGCACCCGAAAGAGTTTGAGCAAATATTTCAGAAAAAGTGGTACGACTGGCTTTAAAACCAACCGTATTAACGTTAGCAATATTATTGCCAATAACATCCATCTGCGTCTGATGGGATTTCAAGCCTGAAACACTCGAAAACATTGAACGCATCATATAAATCCCCTCCTAAGGTTCTCTGTTTCTTCTGTCATTCCGAAACAGTCAGCCTCCCCAGTGGGTCCGGCTTTGTAAACCCTTATTTGATATATCGGTTTTTTTCTTACATAATGTTAATTGTAAACATAAAGCTTAATTAATCAGTAAACACAGCTCCATCGATGTTAGTAAAAACATTATCCTTCATATCCCCGCTATTTAATGCAGTGATAACTGTACGGTTTTTAACATTTACAACAAACGCCATTTTGTCCATAACAACGAGTGTATCATTAACACCTTTGGCATTTGCTTTATCAACAGCCTGTGATAGCTTTAATTGCTGCTGCTCAGAAAGATTTACATTCCTTGCCTGCATACGCATTTGAGCATGTTTTGAAATCTTAACGTCATTATTTAGCTTTTTATTAAGTATATCCTCAAAGCTGCTTGTGCTTCGTACACCCTGCTTTTGTTGTACTTCACCTGATGGCTTTACCGAAGGTATACTCGGTATAGGTTTCACATTGTAAATCATTGAGCATCCCCTGCCTCGTCTACTGTATCTGATTCTTCTATTATGTCAGCCTCATCAATTGGATCTGACTCGTCCACTATGTCACCATCTGATGCCGAACCTGACTCGTCCACTGCACCGGTATCTTCTATTGCATCTGATTCATCAATATCGCTACCAGCCTCAGTGTCGTTCATCATCCTCTCATTAATTGATTTTAACATTTCAGCAATATAATTCAATAGCTGTTGTTCACTTGATACAAGATCAATCCTTTGTGTAGAAATAATATCCTTTACTGGAACGCTAACATCATCAATTATTACATGGTAAAAGTCTTGTTCTTCATTCTTTAGTCCATCTCTTAATATGCCATCAAGCTCTACCTTCTGACCAGTCTTAGCATCGGTTGCACTAAATGAAATTTTTTGGCCCTTCATTGCTTCAAAGAACTCCTCAACACTTGAAAAGGCTCCGATACTAATATCTTCGACGTTTAGGATAATCTCATCAATCGTTGCATAAATACCCTTTTGTGTCTTGGCAATTTTTGCGACGATACCATCCATTTCATAAGGAGAATCTCCTTCAATCAGAGTTGTTTTAACTGTTCCCAGCATTCCAATTAAGTCATTGTACTTTTCAATGTCTAAATCTAAAAAATCACTCGATTTTGCAGATACATGGGTAATGTTTTTCAAAAGCACATCATTATCACCAACAACAAGATATGTCTCTCCACCTTCAGAAAAAACAGAAGAAACTTCGCCTTCAACATAACTGACTTCACCTGTTTTTTCATTTGAAACTGTTGCTGCAATATGTTTCCCTATCAATGAAAAACCCATTGATTGTGAAAATGAAGTATTCAAATTCTGCATTTGCTCTAGTGAACTAAACTGTGCTAACTGAGCAATGAAATCAGTATCATCCATAGGCTCTAACGGATCTTGATACTGAAGCTGTGTAATAAGAAGGTTAAGGAAATCGCTTTTCCCCAATTCATTTGACACATTACGCTCAGAAGCTTTTGCCTCACTAGTGCTTGCCATCTCTTCAATTGTCTTTTGTTTCACTGAGCTTATCTCAGACATAACACCCCTCCTTTCTTAAGCAGTAAGGTTAATTGCAGATTCTTGAAAGCCGTAGAACTTATCCGATTGCCTTGAGTAACCCAATGATTGATTTACATCAGATACCATAGAATAATCATTGGCAATTTGCCCTTGTGTTCCTTTTTGTTTGTAACCATCTGATTGGTTATCATCGGTATTTCCATGCTGTCCCACCGAAACTGACAAGCTTTGAATATCAATTCCACTCTCTTCCAAAGAATCCTTTAGTAATTGCATATTGCTTTCAAGTATTGACTTAACATGTTCGTTCTCAGCCGTAAATTCAGCTACAATCTCACCACGTTCATGAATTACATTCAGTTGGACTTTTCCAAGACCCTCTGGTTTTAGTTGAATAACCATTTCTGATTTATCTTGATCGATAAACATTTTGGTGTTTTCAACAATCTGATGTAATACGTCGGCCTTTGGCGGCATTGGCATCTTAGGCATGTTAGTAAAAAATACTTCGCTTTCCTGAGTATTTTCAACAACATTATTCGTAGTGATATAATCCTCTAAACTAGTTATATCTTCTAATTTAGGCCTGCCATGAGCGTTTATTACATCATTCAATGACGGTCTTTCTTCCTTTGCTTCATCCTGAAACTTTTCGTTAAAGTCAAAATCTGCCTGCTGTTTGTTTTCTGTGGTTTCAATTTTACCGATGCTTTGGCTTTCATCAACCATCGTAGCTGCAATATCGGTACCCTTGTGAGCATTATCTTCTGTATTAACATTATCAGTTTGATTTGCTTTTACAGCTTTAGCCTCATTTAGCATTTTACCAATGAGATCCTGCAGCTGTGCCGTGCCATCATTTTCTGATATGATTTCAGTTGAATCCATTGAGAGCATTTGCTCAAGCTTATGTACTAAATCCTGTGTAAGTTCGCTAACGCCCTTTGGAGCATTTTCCACAATTGCCAACAGTTCTTCTAATGACTTTTCAATACCCGTCTGAATTGTTTCAAATAGCTGCATAGAGGACTCATCTGATTGTAATGGCTGGCTTTGTTCATAATCAACAATGATATTGTTTTGAAGCATTGCTATTATCTGATCAATAACTAATAAAATGCTTTCGTGCTGCTCTTTTTGTTCATCAGATGTGCTAACCTCTTCTACCTGATGTACATCAGTATCATTTGTGTTGATATTCTGTGTTTCCCCAGCATTAACTTCACCTTTTGCATCTGTAGTTTTCATCGGTCTGTCTGATTTATAACTTTTACGTGTAGTATTGGCTAGGTTTTCTTTGTCGACATCAGCAGATTTTAATGCTTGCCTTGGATTTTGACTTTGAAGCTCTTGCACTTGGCCCATATTTTTACTTAAGATGTCGAAAAAGCCATTGTTCTCATCTGATTTCTCATTTGCTTTGTTCATGCTGTGCCCAGAATTTGTAGCTGAAAATAGACTGTTCACATATACCATCCTTCTCACCTCCTTACAAAAATCTATTATCCTCAAAATGTTAACCGTTTGAGTCTTTTGTGATATTACATATTTTATAGGCCGCTGTACAATATATTGTTGTTATACGAGAGAGCTTGGCATCACATATTGTAGAGCTAATTCCTATTATAGTTACATCGCAAAAGCCTTATTTGGGTTTGCATTATTATGAAGTCTCATTAATCATTTTTTTACTCTGATTGATACAAAAATGCATAAATTGCATTTAGCCTGACAACTTATTGCTAGCAATTATTTTTAAAATTTCCGCCGAGAACTTAGGATCCATATTTTGTATAATCTCTGCCCTTACATCCTTTTTCATAGCTTCAATAAGATCCACAACAAGATCCATATCTGTTTTACCAATCTCCGCTAAAATAGCCGCTGCATTAGCTGGCTCCATTTCTGCATATGTTGCTGAGAGCTCTTTCAATTCTTGTTTTACAACCTCCTGGGCAACAATTTTGCTATAAAGCTCCTTTGCATTTTCCCCATCAACCTTCTCGAAGTATCTCGAAAAGCCCTCCGTATCGCCCATGGCTATAATAATGTCCAATTCTTTTTTATCCTTTTCCATCTGTTGAATCTGTGTTTGAATTTGTTCAATAATTTCTTTGTTTCTTATATATATTTCCTCAGCATCTTCCTTCATTGTAGCCCATTGATTCTTCTCTTTCTCCAGCTCAGCTATCCGCTTATTGGCATCTTCAAGCTGTTCAGTTAGCTCCTTTTCTATACCACGCAGTTCATTATAATACCCTATAATCTCCCTTTGCGTTAGACGCTTTGGGTCATATGGGTCTTCTGATTCGGGTAGGGGTGGTAAAGCCTGTCTTAAAACAGGTATTCTTTCAAGCCCTGGTCTAAAACGCTCCCCCAAACCATTTATATCATTATTTAAAAAATAATAAAAAGCGCTTCCAAATACTAAAAGGACAATTACAATTGATAATATAACAACTAATACCCCATGTAGTATTCCATGGGATTTGTCCTTTGCCCCTTTTTGTTGCCGCGCTTTTACACTTTTGTCTGCCATTGTATATCTCCTACGGGTACTAACCTATCATCCCCCCGTTGCCCCTCTAAAACTTACGAGTTCATCTATAAGTAATTGTTGTTTTTTCTTCTGCTCAATTTGGAATGCTTCTTTTTGTTTATCCCTTAGCTTTTCAAGAATCTTTTTTTCTTTCATTATTTCTACTAATCGTTCTCTAATTTTATCGACATTTCTCTTATGTTCATTAACCCTCGCCTGCTGTTCTCTTTCTTTTGTTTGCATAGCTTTTAAATAATTCAAGCGCAGTTTAAGTTTAGTAGGCGTTGTCTTTGACATCACTTCGCCCCGGTGTTCTTCTCTTTGGTTTTCTATTTCATTTTGAATATCTGACAATATCGATAATTGTCGTTGATATTCCTGCAAAGCAACACCAAGCTCATTTTTAATGCTTTTTTCAAGCTGTTCCTTTAAATTTAAATAAGATTGGAGACGAAATTTAAAGCTAGCCATTACTCGCTAACCTCCATGGTATTTTTCATAAGCTCTAATGTTTCTTCAAATTCAAACTCCTCTGTCGTACCCTGATTTAAAAATGCATTAATGTTACCCATAACAGAAATAGCCCTGTCAATTTCAGGATTACTTCCCTTCACATAGGCCCCTACATTTATAAGATCCTCTGCTTCCCTATATACAGCTAAGTTCTTACGAATTTCTGCTGCTAATCCTTTATGATCGTCTGCTATAATATCGCTCATAACACGGCTAATGCTTTCTAAAATGTCAACAGAAGGATAATGGTTTCTATGCGCCAGCTGCCTTGATAAAACAATATGACCGTCGAGTATGCTTCGTGCAGTATCGGTTACAGGTTCAGTCATATCATCGCCGTCCACAAGAACTGTATAAAGACCCGTTATTGAACCTTTATCTGAGGTACCCGAACGTTCAAGTAATTTAGGCATAACAGAAAAAACCGAAGGGGTGTACCCTCTAGATACAGGTGGTTCTCCTATGGACAATCCAATTTCACGTTGAGCCATTGAAAAACGTGTTAATGAATCCATTAACAGCAATACATCCTTACCTAAGTCTCGAAAGTACTCGGCTATAGCCGTTGCCACCAATGCGCCTTTCTTTCTAATCAAAGCTGGCTGATCAGAGGTTGCAACTACAACAACCGAACGCTTTAAGCCCTGGTCTGTAAGATCCCTTTCTAAAAAGTCTCTTACCTCCCTACCACGCTCACCAATTAGACCAATAACTATGATATCTGCTTTTGTATTACGCGCAATCATACCTATTAGAGTACTTTTACCCACACCACTACCAGCAAAGATACCCATTCTTTGTCCCCTTCCCAGCGTCAACATGCCGTCTATGCATTTCACACCCAGCGGAAGAGTTTGTTCTATTCTAGGTCTTTTTAAAGGATGGGGTGGTGAATTTTCAACTGGATAAAAGGATTCTATATCTATATTCCCTTTGTCGTCAATTGGATTTCCTAAACCATCTAGAACCCTGCCAAGAAGTCCGTTACCTACCCGGACCCTTAATTCTGAACCTGTGGATATTACATCATTTCCAGGACCTATACCAGTCATTTCACCAAGTGGCATCAATAGAACATTCTCGTCACGGAAACCCACCACTTCCGCCAGAACCTCTATGCCCATTCTACGGTTAATAATTCTACACAGCTCCCCAACCTGGGCGTCGGGTCCTATTGATTCTATTGTAAGACCTACTACTTTTGTAACCTGACCTTTGTAACAAACAAAGTCTTTATTTTGAAGTGCCCTTTTATACTTGTCCAAACTAATTGGATTTTTCATATACATCCTCAATTTTATTTTTATCAGATGCTTTAAACACCAATGCTTGATTAATCAAGTATTGATATTTGTGCACATACTTCATTGTTCTATTCTTCAACAAAGGCTGCTTCAGCTAAGGATATCTCTTCTTGGGTATTACCCCTTAGCTCCATAAACATGCGTTCCACCGATTGAAGCTGTGTTTCGATACTGCTGTCCACAGTACCAAACCCGGTATCAACAATACATTCACCCTTCTTTAATGAGTTGTCTTTTACAACCTCATAATCCCTAACACCCTTAAATCCTTCAAATATTTTGTCGCTGTTTTCCACCACATAAGCATAGTCATCCTGGCATACATGAATGGAAATTTTGCCTATATGTGTGCTTCCAGACACAGCTGACCTAATCAAGCCAAGTATAACATCCTTATTTTGGGTGAGCTCAGTGCCTACAACCCTTCGTACAACGCTGGTAATTATTTCAACCATATCATCTTCAAGTCCAGATACAGTGCTTTCATAAATTGTTTTTGCCTCTTGTTTCAAATCCTCTGCTTCCTTGATTAGTTCCTGATAATGCTTCTGTGCTAAAGTCTCACCATGATTATAGCCTTCTTCCTTGGCCTTTTGGGTGGCTTCTCTTACCTGTTTTTCTGCTTGCTCATTAGCTGAGTTTAATATGGCCTGTGCTTCTTCCTTTGCTTCCTTTATTATTGTGTCTGCCTGAGCTGTTGCAATTTCAACAATATCATCTTCTTCCTCTTTAATTTGAGGTTTTTCTTCTTTTATAGCTTGTGATACTTGCCTTTGCTTCACTGGGTAGGGAACCCCCATATTTACCTGATATCTTTTTAGAACATTATTACCATATGCACTATACAATTATCTCGTCCCCCCCACCTCTTGATATAATTATCTCACCAGAGTCTTCAAGCTTTCTTATCACATTAACAATCTTTTGCTGAGCCTCTTCAACATCCTTTAGACGTACAGGACCCATAAAATCTATATCTTCCTTAATCATATCAGACAGACGCTTTGACATATTGCCATATATAGCATCTTGTACTTCCTCTGTTGCACCCTTTAGAGCAATAGCCATCTGTGAATTGTCGATTTCACGTAAGAACCGCTGAATTGAACGATTATCAAGCTGTAGTATGTCTTCGAATACAAACATTCTTTTACGTATATCCTCTGCAAGCTCCGAGTCTTCTATCTCCAAGGTTTCCATAATATGCTTTTCTGTTCCACGATCTACTGAATTCAATATATCCACGATTGATTGCAGACCACCCGTTGCAGTATAATCCTCGAGAACCAATGAAGATAGCTTTTTCTCAAGCACTCGCTCCACTTCCTTAATAATCTCGGGTGAAGTCCTGTCCATCACTGCTACTCTCTTTGCGACATCTGCCTGTTTATCCTGAGGCAACGCAGAAAGAACCTCCGCAGACTGTGAAGGTCTTAAATATGCTAAAATTAGCGCTATTGTTTGTGGATGCTCATTTTGAAGAAAGTTTAATACTTGTGAAGCGTCGGTTTTTCTTATAAATTCAAACGGTCTTACTTGCAAAGAAACCGTCAGCCTGTTAATTATCTCCATAGACTTTTCTGCGCCTAATGCTTTTTCAAGAATGTCCTTCGCATACCCTATGCCACCCTCGGCGATATAATCCTGGGCTAAACACATCTGATAAAACTCTTCCATTATGATGTCTTTATCATTCGATGTAACACTACGGATATTAGCTATCTCAAGTGTCAACTGTTCAATCTCTTCCTCTTTTAGTTGCTTGAATACATCGGAAGACAGCTCAGGACCTAAAGCAATTAAAAGCATGGCGGCCTTTTCCTTACCGGTATATTCTCTATTATAATCATTTCTCGCCATACAATTTCCCCCAAATGTTATTCCCAATCATCCGAAAGCCAGTTTCTAAGTAACTGTGCAACTGCTTCAGGTTTTGATTTTATAAACTTTGCAATCTGTATTCTATATTCATCCTTCTCGTCAAACTCCAAATCAGGCAGATCTTGACCTATTCTAGCGGAAACTGTGTACGGGGAACCCGCTAATGCAGCTTCGCCAGCAGCCTCGGACTCTGGTGATGCTTCCTTCTTTTTTCTTGGAGCTAATATAACCACCATCATTATAAGAAGTACTGCCATTAATAGATATAGACCATACTGTTCAACAAAGCTTGACACCTTCATGCCTGTTTCAATCTCGGCAACTACATCAGGAACAAGCCTTTGTATACTAACAGAAATATTGTTTGTAGGTATGCCCATTGCATAGCCTGCATCCTGTTTTATCTGTTCAATATACTCGTTTGTTAAGGTATCAGCATTTTCAACTCTATGACCATACCATAATGTTATTGATGCTTTTGTGTCTTCCGCAATCAAGTCACCTAAAGCTTTGCTGCTTTGAATTTGTCTCTCGTTGAAAATTCTCTCCTCTAAGCTTTGCTCCCTAGTGGAGCTTGTGACCCCAGTAGAACCCATCTGGTATGTAGCAGTTCCTGGGTTTGCATCGATACCGGGAACTTGTCCTGCTTGACCACTTTGCATTTTTTCTTCCATTGTTTCAACTACCTTGGAATAGCCTTGGTCTTCACTATCAGGCGCTGTGTACTGTTTTTCCGTGCTGTTGAGTACATCAAAATCAAGCTTAGCACTAACAGAAATGCTCATAGTATCAAAGTTTGCATTTTGAGCCACCCCAACTTTAAAATGGTTATATACCTTCTTCTCCAACTCCAGCTCTCTGTTGCGCCGCATTTCTTCCTGGCTATTAGCCATGCCGACGTGTGAATCTCTTTGCGAAATATTTAATGGGTTCAGATACTCATCAACAATGGTTATATTCTCCTCTGGAATACCAATTGAAGCAGCAACCACTCTTGTAGCTGCATCCACCTGCCCTGGTGTAAGAGTACCCTTTGTTTTAAGGGATACGAAAGCAGACCCCTTATCCTCAGATTCACTTCTATAAGCCCAATATGTTTTTTCAGGCTTTGTAAATTGAACTGATGCATCAAGTACATTTTCAAACTTTTTCAATTTATATACGAGATTTGTCTGCTCGAATTGTTTCCATAGCTTTTCTTTGTCTTCTTCTGTAACAGTAAGGGATAGTTTTGACCAGCTTTGATCAAAAATAACATTTGGACTAATAACCCCTACCTCACTGGCAAGATCAAACTCAATGTCCTGCTTTTGGCTACTATCAACATATATTTGGTTTGAACCTTTTTTATAGTTAATTCCCTTTGAGTCAAGGTATTCTACTATAGCTTGTAGATCGTAATCGTTTCCGCTTTCTAGAAGTGGTACGTAAGTAGTTTTTAAGACGAGTAATAGCGATATAATTACTGCTGCAATAATCACTCCTGCTGTTAAAAACAATCTCGTTTTTTGTCCCTTTTCTAATTCTTGCCAAAACCCTTTTATTTTACCCCAAATTTGCATTAACCCATCCGGCATTATATCTACCTCCAGAACGGCCTTTTCTTTCGTTTAAGTTTAATTTATATTAGTATAATTAAATGTCCGTTTTATTAGGTCCTTTTACGATATTACATCGCAAAAGCCTTAATAATTAAACTTGCATTCTCATTATTTCGTTATACGCATCAAGCACTTTATTCCTTACCTCTATCATTAGTTGAAGAGCAATGGACGCCTTTTCGGCTGCAATCAAAACCGAATGGATATTGTCGGTTTTACCCGATATAAAATCGGCAGTTAGCATATCGGAGTCCTTTTCCAGCTCACTTATTTTATATATTTCGTCCATGAGTACATCCTTAAAGCTGACTGACCCTTCATTGTCAGTGCCTGTACCTTGTATTAAGAGACTCTCTTTTATTGGAGATATCGCTGTAACGTTCATTTCTCTCATCACCTTTATCGTTGAGTATTTACTATGTTACATGTCAAAAGCCTTATGTCATCTGCCTATTTCAAGAGCTTTTGTTGCCATGGATTTTGTAGTGTTTATTGCAGTTATATTTGCTTCATATGCTCTTGATGCTGATATCATGTTCACCATTTCAGCTACTACATCGACATTGGGCATTTGAACAATACCATTGTCGTCTGCATCAGGGTGTCCAGGATCATACACACTTTTAAAAGGTGTTTGATCTTCAACAATTTCCGCTACCCTTACGCCACCATTTTTAATCATTTTTTGACTGGCCTTTGATAAATAATTGGAAAAAGGAATATTATTACCCCGAGCTTCAAACACAACGGTCTTGCGCTGATAAGGTGTTCCTTCCTCAGTTCGGGTAGTATTAACATTCGCTATGTTTTCTGAAATGGTATCCATCCTCAGTCTTTGTGCTGTCAAAGCAGACGCACTGGATTGCAAAGCACTAAAAAAGCCCATTTATACTATCCCCCCTTGATAATTGACCTGATTTTATTAAATTGACCACTAACACGTTGAATAAGAGTGTAGTATTTTAGTGTGTTTTCCGCCATTATAGCCATTTCTCTTTCAATATCGACATTGTTTCCATCAATACGATAGCTGTAGTCACTATCTTCTGTAACAACTTTAGTTTCGCCGCTATTAATCTTTGATTTTACATTTATATGGCTATTTTGCAACTCCGAAACCAAGTGGTCCTTAAATTGCACATCTCTTCTTTTATACCCAGGGGTATCGACATTGGCGACATTGTCTGAAATGACCTCATTTCGCAGCCAACCTGCATCAAGTGATTTTTCAATTCGTTCGCTTGAAAAAAGTAATTTAGTTACCAAATTATCACCTCTTAAAAATAAAAGTCTTTTTTTATTACGTTAATGGATGAAAATGGTCAATCTACAACCCTATATTATCATACTGTTTTTTAAATTACAACAAAAGTAAAGCAAAAAGACTTTTGCACCAATTACACCATATCTTTCTACTCATATAAAATGATCTTTCAGACATAATAGGTAGTAAGGAGGTGAACAAAATGGCAACTAACAATAGTAACAGCAATAGTAAAACTGCTTTTGACAACATGAAATTTGAAATTGCTAACCAGCTAGGTATTAACCTAAAACAAGGTTACAATGGTGACTTAACCTCAAGGGAAGCTGGAACAATCGGTGGTAATATAGTTAAAAAGGTTTTCCAGAGCTACACAGGAAATCAGTATCCTCAATATGACACAACTAACAACAAATAATTAGGTCTATATCAGAATTTAAGGCGTTTTGCGATTTAACATCGCAAAACGCCAAATCTAAACCGAGGTTGACAATTTGCAAAATAATGATTTATAAAGAAATAGCAGGAACTTAAAAAGGTTCCTGCTGTTTCTTTTCCTTAGAAAAATCCGTCGTGCAATTTACGCTATCATACATATCCTTTTTACCAGTCTTGCTTTTCTCATCTTCACACTTCTTTTTAGGCATTAATGGAGTTATCTTTTCTATTATGCTCGGTATAAAATCCATTACCCTATCGAGGGTTGTGTTATGTTCTACTGGTAAAAGCTTAATTGCATTATTTTTACCAACTACCAAAAAAGCTACTGGGTGTATTGTAACTCCACCCCCGCTACCTCCTGCAAACGGAAAACTGCATTCTTCTTGAGAGGATTTTAAATCCTTTTGACTTTGAAAATCTCCTCCTCCTGCTGCAAAACCAAAAGCAACTCGGGAAACAGGCACAATTATGGTATCGTCTGCCGTTTGAACAGCATCGCCTACAATAGTATTCACATCCACCATATCCCTAATACTTTCCATGGCGGTTTTCATTAATTCTTCTATGGGATGAGTTCCCATCATTCCACCTCCATTTCATAACCTTTGTTTATACTTTGCTATTTTGTGTAAAACTATTCAGTTTTCTTTCTGAATTTTTTTAGCTTTGTATGTATGTTATTTTCAACTACAAGAAATAAGACTTTTATTAGCACTACACGTAAAATGCCATGAAAAATTAATTCATTTTTATTATTTTGAAAATCAGGATAGAATTTATAGCTTTGATGCTCTACTCTAAAATTTGCAGAAAGGAATATGATTAAAAATTGCCATAAGGCGAGAAATATGCCATACAGAATTGCATCTACTGCTGCATCCTCGATGGAGAATAAACCTGATAACGACAACTCCTCTATATGGAACACCTTTCCTCGGTTTTCTTTTAATACAACTGATATTATGTTAATAACACGTTCATGTATAGCTTTGTTTTCCTTAGCACTCGTTTCCCACTTTTTTTTGCTTACTTCAGCGCCCCTTTTAGGCTTTTTTTGCTTACTTTTTTGACCGCTTTTCACCTCAACCACTTTAATATATTTAAATATGGTTGCTTTTATTGTATACGTTATGCCGGAATTCTTTGCAATTAATTCAACAAAAATTCTAAAGCTTAATAAAAGAATTATAAAAAGAAGCGTAAGAAAAATTAAAATAACCGGCAGAAGCATTTTTTTCACCTCTAGGTTATTTTATCCAATAATTATATATTATATACTTTTGGGGAACACAAGAATGCGCGTTTTTGCCGCAAATGGGGCAAATCAGGAAACTCAACATCAATATTAAATTTACATAAAGGAGCCCTCGGTCTGTGTTGTTTCCTGCTGTGTTATTCTAATCAACAGGTATATCATTCATTACCATTTTTATCTCATTCATACCAATTTGAGGTATGTCGCTTATAGAGTTAAATCCAAACACCCTGAGAAATTCCTCAGTTGTTCCATATAGCTTAGGTCGTCCAGGGCCTTCTTGCCGACCTATTTCGTAAACTAAGTTTTTTTCTGCTAGCGTAGAAATAACATTATCGGAGTTTACTCCCCGAATTTGTTCTATATGTGCTCTTGTTACTGGCTGATGATATGCAATTATAGATAGTACCTCGTAAGCAGCCTGGGACAGTCCCTGCCTTTTTCTACTAGTTCCCAAACAAGCTATATGCTCGTCATACTCAGGTTTAGTACACAGCTGATAATTTGAACCCAATTGCCTGAGCATAATGCCACGCGATGAATTTTTATATTTCATCTCCATGCCCGATAGTATGCTAATTGTGGTCTTTTTATCCTGATTCACTATTTCAGAAATCTTTTCAATAGATACAGAATCACCAGCAGCAAATAAAACTGCTTCTATTGCACATTCAATATCTCTTAGGTTATCCATATGCGGGTTTATCCTTCCTTTGTTCTCTTAGGTTTTATATATATTTCTCCGAATTCTTCCTTCTGTTGAATTGTGGCTCTACCTAACTTAGCTACTTCCAATGTAGCAAGAAAACCCGTTGCCACTTCAACACGGGACATGCTTTTCAAACTGTATACCTGTGAAAAGCAAATTTTTATTCCTTTTTTTAATTTTACCAATAGCTCACGAACCTTTAATTTTAGCGATACCTTTTCCTGTGCTAGTATCCTACCCATTTTATCTGAAACATCATTTTGTTTATCATGATAATCCTGCATGCATTTTTGATAACATTCCATTAACAAGCTGGGTGTTACATCGAGGATTACTTCAAAGGCAGACTCCGGCAGAACCTCAGGAAGCTTGTAATAAACCTTTTTCCATGTCTTTTCCTTTTCCTGTAATATACTTGCCAGATCCTTAGCCTTTTTATATTCTACTAATTTCATAATCAATTCTTCACGAGGATCTATCTCTTCCTGATTTTCTTCTTTTTTTGATGGTAATAGGAGCTTCGATTTTATATGTAAAAGAGTAGATGCCATAACAAGAAATTCACTTGCAATGTCTAGATCCATTTCCTGCATTGCAAAAAGATAGTCCATATATTGATCTGTTATTTCTAAAATTGGAATATCATAAATATCTATCTGGTTTTTCTCAATCAAATAAAAAAGCAGATCAAAGGGACCTTCAAAATTATCAAGTTTTATAGTGTATGCGTTATGTACTGAACCTGCAATCTCATTTTTCATAATTGATACCCCTTAATAACACAAGTAACACAATGGGATGGTTCTTTTGTTCCCTTTGTTTCAGGGCTACATCGAAAAGGCCTTTACTATTAACTCTCCAAACCAAATCATGCTATTAGCAATAGGTTGGGTTAAAAAAGATAGTGCCCTTGATAACGCCGTTGGGAAAACCATCACAATCATTATAAAAATTATACCAATAATTCTTTCCTTTTGCATATATCTAAAATATACCTCGGTGGGTAAAATACCTGACAAAATTTTAGAACCGTCCAATGGTGGTACAGGTAATAGATTAAAAACAGCTAAGTTTATATTTACAGAAAAAAACAGAACCAGAAAATTCATATAATAAATTACAAAGGTTTCTCCTGCAACTATATTAGCGTATGAAATAACATAGGTTATTTCAAATAAAATCACACCGATAAAAGCCATTAATAAATTTGAAAGTGGTCCCCCAATGCTTACAAGTATAGTGCCCTTCTTGGGATCCTTAAAATATGAGGGATTGATAGGAACAGGCTTCGCCCAGCCAATTCTTGCTATAATCATCATTAGTGTCCCCACAGGGTCAAGATGCCTCAATGGATTTAAAGAAAGCCTTCCAGCATCCTTCGCTGTTGGGTCCCCAAGCTTATAGGCCACATACCCATGTGAATATTCATGAATTGTTAATGAAATCAACAGAACAGGTATCATTAACAAATAATCTTCTAAACTACCTCTAAACATTTTGTTCTCCTCATCTAGCAATGAATCTTTACTTTAACAGAGCATTTTGCAATGTTGTTTACTTTGAATATCAATGTACAACATGCTGCAGTTATACATGAAAGCTTAACAACACATATTGGGGTTATTAAGTTATATGTACACCGGATAGATAGAATCTGAAAGCCCGAGCCTGTCTACACATCCTTAGGTTATTCAGATGTCGTAATTACTTTGCAAGCTTTAAAATAAATTCCATTACTGGTTCTGCAAATATTAAAACACCTACTACTACTGCAACTATTGCTGAAATTAATACCGCACCAGCTAAAAGATCCTTCACCTTTTTTGCCTCAACAGAGTATTCTTTAGTAATCATGTCCACTAAGGTTTCTCCAGCTGTATTTATTAATTCACATACAAACACAAATCCTATTACACAGAGTAAAACTACCCATTTTACTATTGGCAAACGAAATAGAATACCAAATAGAACAACTAAAATCATTGCTAAACAATGAATTTTAAAATTCCTTTCACCAATAAAGGCTGTTCTTAAACCCTGTGCAGCGTATTTGAAACTTTCTTTTAAGCTGTTACTTTTCACTTCCATCTCCATTCAGTGGGCGCTTATATAAATACAAAGCTTTAAGAACCAACCTTCCAAATAAGAGGAATACTCCACAAGCATTTATCGAGATAAATCCATTAAAGCAAGTACATTTTCCTGCTTTTTTGTCATATTCTCTTCGTCTTCAGGTGTTTGATGGTCATATCCCAATAAATGAAATAAACCATGTACTGACAAAAACGCCACTTCCCTGTCAACACAATGCCCATACTGTTGTGCTTGTTCTATGGCTTTTGGGATAGATATAACTATATCTCCAAGAAATAGCATACCCTGATCCATATCAAACTCTTCTGGCTCTGTTTTAAATCTACCGTTTTCCATATCCAACATAGGAAATGATATAACATCAGTAACATTATCATTATTCCTAAGCTTTGAATTTATACTGCGAATCTCATCATTCTCCATTAGAAGAAATGAAACCATTATATCATGTTCTATTTCCTCATGTTGCAGAGCTGTCTTGATCGCCCTCGTTAATAGCTTCTTCATATGTTTGATGGGAAGATATCTCTTCTTCAATTTGTTTTGGATTACTACTTTCATTTCCTATCTCCTTTTTGTCTTCGATAAAAGCACTATAGTTATCCAATTCACTAAGCTTAGTCTTTTTCTCAAGCTCTGGATATTCGGTTCTTTCATGAAAAAAGCCGCTGAAAACTGCCAAAAATGCATTTGCAATTTCATTTAGGTCCTTAAGTGTTAATTCACAATTATCTAGCTGCCCATCATCTAGTTTATCCTTAATTATTTTTCTAATCAAGCCCTCTATTTTCCCTTTTGTTTTCTCTTGCATTGAGCGAACTGCTGCCTCAACAGAGTCAGCAAGAAGGACAACAGCAGCCTCCTTCGTTTGAGGTTTTGGTCCCTCGTAGCGAAAGTCGCCTTCCTTTACGCCCTCTCCTTTTTCGCCCTGCCTTGCTTTGTAATAGAAAAAGGCAACAAGCGTTGAACCATGATGCTGTACAATTATATCCCGAATGGATTTTGGCAGCTTGTACTTTAATGCGAGCTGTTCTCCATCCTTCGCATGCGATGTTATTACAAGAGTGCTTAGGTTCGCTGTCAATCTATCATGAGGGTTTCCCGACATTTGATTTTCCTTGAAAAAGTTAGGTCTTTTCAATTTTCCAACATCATGGAAATACGCACCAACCCTCGCCAATAAAGCATTGCCGCCTATTCGCCTTACAGCAACCTCAGATAGGTTACCAACCATTAAACTATGGTGATATGTTCCTGGTGCCTCCATTAGTAAACGTTTTAGCAGTGGATGATTTGGGTCTGCTAACTCCAACAATTTTAACGGCGTTATCATATTAAATATTGTTTCAAGAAACGGGAGTAACCCAATGGCAATTATCACAGAAAGAATACCGTTTAAAAATGAAAGACCGCCTTCATATAGAATAGACATCCATTCTTTTTTTTCAATTATTCCTACACTAGCCACTATGAGAATATTAACAGCACCTATGCCTATACCTGACAACGATATTCTTCTCCTTTGGCTTGCATTAGCTGATAGAAAGGAGGCGATTGTACCGCTTACAACAAACATTATTACAAATGTTGGATTGTCGCGGAAAAGTAACGATACAGTCATGGTAGTAATCAGATTAACAAAAACTGCAACCTGTGTATTTAAAAATACAGCAATTAGCACAGGTGCAATGAAGCCTAGTGATACATACGGCGCATATTCTGGAATCACTTCTTTGGCTATTGCTGCTAAAAATACAGTTACAACAATAATTGCCGAAATAAGAAATAGTTCATTTTTACTTTCATATGTCTTTTTTGAAAAGTGCTTTAAAAAGTACCCCATTATTATCCAAAATAAGGCTAGTACTAAAAATACCGATGTTAAAAATAAATAGTCCGGGCCGCTTTGTTCATCCAGTAACCCCAGCCTTCTCATTACATCTAATTTGTCAGCTGTAACAGTATCTTCTTTACGAATAAACCTTTCATTCTTATAAATCATCACAGGATTTTCAAGCTTATATGATTCGATAAAATCATTCTTTTGATTCTCTGTTGACAGCTCGTCCACCCTACTGTTGGGAACTAGTACCCCTGATAGAATATGTTTTGCTACCTGTTGCATTTCTATGGCATCAATATTTTCTTCCATGAAAATATAATATTCAGCTAAAACATCGGAAAGATTCTCCTTAGTTATGGCTGTTGTAGGTAGCTGTGGTATTATCCGCCTTACAAGCAATCCCTTAAGGTCATTTATTTCTGATTGCACATCCCGTTTGAATAAATAATTCTTTAACTCCTCTGGCATACCAGTTAATATTAAATTATTATCAGTTTTTTCTTGATTCAGAAGCTCAGTAAAATTTGCATCTGGATCGGCTTCTATCATAGGAATAATTTTTACACGTAATGCATCTAAGGTATCGAAAAACTCATATATTATTCCTACCATTTGGGAATTAGCCATTTGTAGCTCTTTAATTACAGGAGGGATCTCTTCTACACTCTCAAGTGCAAGCTCTTGGGTTTTCATTGTGTTTTCAATATCCCTTGGCGCTCGTATGTCAAAGCCTGAAGGCGACCCTAAATTAAGCTTATACTTTTTGGGCGCTGCACCACTTGAAATCATGATAAAAACTAATATAAGTGAAGAAAACCATAATAATGTTCGCTGGAAGTTGTCGTTTTTTATGACTTGTCCAATTTTCTTATAGAATTTCCTATTTTTATTTTTTTTTGCAGACACATTATCCCCTGCCTTTCCTTTAAAGATCCATCACAAATCTCTCTTATATATCAACAACACATTTTAGCTATCTATACAAATTCGAATTTTTATCTTCGCTTTTTCTTTTTTGTTTTTTCTTTTCAAATTGCTCGTATGCTTTTATAATGCGCTGAACTAATTCATGGCGAATGACATCTCTACTATTCAAATATACAAATGCAATACCGTCAATACCAGTTAGTATTTTTTGTATTTCTACAAGCCCCGATTTTTTTTCTCCTGGAAGATCTATTTGGGTAATATCTCCGGTAACTATAACCTTCGAGCCAGCACCAATTCTAGTTAAAAACATCTTCATCTGTTCAGGGGTTGTGTTTTGAGCCTCATCAAGAATTATAAATGAATCATCAAGAGTACGCCCACGCATATATGCTAAGGGGGCCACCTCAATAATTCCTTTTTCTAAGTTTGTCACATATGTTTCTTGTCCCATGATGTGGTAAAGCGCATCATAAAGTGGTCTAAGATAAGGATCCACCTTATTTTGTAGATCTCCAGGTAAAAAGCCAAGTCTCTCTCCAGCTTCAACTGCAGGACGTGTGATTACCATTCGGCTTACAGACTTCTCGCGGAATGCTTTTACTGCCATGGCCACAGCAAGAAATGTCTTGCCAGTACCCGCAGGTCCAATACAAAAGACAATATTATTCTTTTTTATTGCTTCTATATATTTTTTTTGACCATAGGTTTTAGATTTAATGGGTTTGCCTCTTGCTGTAATGCAAACAAGACCCAAAGGCGAACTGTCCTCTTCAATGTTTTCTTCACTTACAGAAAGAAGGTAGTTTACATTTTGGGTGGTAATTGTCTCACCCTGATCGATGAGCTCTAATAGCTTATATATAACCTCTAGTGCGGTATTAACCTTTGATTCAACACCGGTAATCTTTACCTCACTTTCTCTATTTGTAACCTTTACATTCAGAGCATTTTCAATTATTCTTATATTTTTATCATACTGCCCAAACAAATTCATTTCAGCTCTGATATCTGGTATATTAATACTTTTTTCGATCACTGCCTCCATTAACTCCCTCCGATTTCCTCTTGTGTAGCAATATTTTCAGTGCATTCAACTGTTAATAATATATATTCATTTTCTTCAAAGAACTGAAACTGTCGACCGCTTATTTCAGCATCTTTTGGTACAAACTCTTTTATTTTTTCATTTGCAATATCTTGTGCAAGCTCCCTTGCCTCTTGTTGTTCTAGTATTTGCTCTTCTTCCTGCAATTCATAATACGATTCAATAACAACGCCAATAGGAAGTTTAAACTGGTTTGCTATAACAGGAGCTTTATCGATAATGCTCGACTCATATATCTCAAACGGGTTCTTCTTTGAAGGAAGCTTTACTCTAAAATCAAGGAAGTAAATACTATACGTATTCCATTCTAACCCCGTTCTCATTCTAGTTAATTTTACTTTAGGGACCTCTTTTTTTATTTCATACCAGGTACGTGCCATAACCTCTCCCATTGCATGCACCTGTTTAGAACCAAATTCAGGATATAAGCTTTCCAATGATCCCGAAATCAGCACTTGACCCCTTTTTACAGTATCTCCTTCTTTTACTGATGCCAAACCATTTTTAGCAATAATCGAAATTATAATCCCATCATTTTTCGCAACAACATTACACGGTTGTTCAAGCGGAATAATGTTAGGGGTTTCAACGCCTTCCTTAACTGTAATAAGCAGCCTCGTCCCTTTTATTTCAACCCCTACCCAAGATAGTTCCTTGTTTTTTAGCCTTAATATATCTGCCAAATATTTTGGATCTAGGGTTCTTTTTGATGCTCCTCTAAATATCCCAATTTCATTCATTTGCTCCATCAATACATCAGCTTTTACGTGATAATTACCAGTAATGTCAATGGACCAAACAATGGATGTCATAAGATATATTAATAATGCAAATACAATCAAGCCTAAAATAAAGCCTTTTCTTTTTTTGTATTTTCCTAAAAGGAAGGGTAAGCCCTTTTTTCCCCGAATCCGCACCCTGCATCGGGACTTTCTGGCAGCAGAGCGAGCATTTTTAAAGCCGCGGATGCTCATTTTCATACGAACTGAGCTTTGATCCACTCTCTCCATATCCCAAAGCAGTATTTGCCTTCGGGTACAGATGTTTATGAACGTCTCTACAGACCGCCCGTTTACAATAATAATAACATACCCTTTTAAATAATGCCATAATCTAATAAGGAACATACAGCCTCCAATTATATACTTGTTACAGTTCACAGGTAATCGGTGGGATATAGCTGGTCACTATAAGCAAAGCATTAGCGCAATGCCGCTTAAACAACATATTCAATATTTTCTATATCACCTATTATTATTATATCTTCATTTGTAATTTCACGAATCTTCATGTTTTTTCCTGTAATTGTGATCACGCCGTAATTTGAATTTATTTTCACAATTTCATTTGTGAATTCTATAATCGCACGATAATTTTCAACAAAGACCTCTTTTCGGCCTATTGTAGTTATTTTAGGACGATCAGACACAACCTCTTCTGGAATCTCAAGCATCTTAGCTACCTTCTCTTTAACTGTAACCGAATCTTTTTTCTTCTTAACAGGCTTACTGTATTTTCTTTTTCTCATTGGTCCTCCTCCGATGCAAAATCAATAAGGTCGAACACGTCTCCAAACTCATACCCTTTCTTCCTCGTGTCTACAATAATACTGTCAAGGGCCTGTGCATTATCACTGGATACAGCGTGCAACAACATAATTGCACCATTGTGAAGGTTTGGCATCACTTTGTTATATGCGTTTTCCCAACCCTTCTGGTTGTTTCTATCCCAATCATTATAAGCCAGGCTCCAAAATACATTTATATAGCCCATTTGAGCAGTAACCTTAAGTGAATGTTCGCTATACTCACCCTTTGGAGGTCTGAGAAAAACCATATGCTTTTTAAATTTCTCATAAAAAACACTGTCCAGTTCAGTAACTTCCCTCTGCATTTTTTCATCATCCAGTGTAGGCAGACTAAAATGGCCCACAGTATGATTCCCTACTGCATGCCCCTCTTCCACCATTCTGCGAACTAAATCCTCATGCTGGTTTAGGTATGGTCCGGTTATAAAAAAGATGGCATTGACATTATGTTCTTTCAAACAATCCAGTATATCCCCTGTATATCCTGCTTCATATCCTTCATCAAATGTAAGATAAACCACGGGAATATCGGTATTTGCAATGTATAAGCTTTTATACTTTTTCAAAAGCTCAGGCGCCCCCGGATCTGCCTTGGGTGTCTTATTATCCTTTGCACGAACAAGTCCCCATCCCCTGACGCTATTTGTAGAATTTGCGGTCTGATAGGTATGTAACGCAGGTGAAGAATATGTTTCACTTAATGTGGTTATTTCATTCGTAAAATCAAGATCCTTAAAACTAAGTTCAAATAGTGTTCTAACCCTTTCATCCTCAAGGCTTTCCTTAGATGTAGTTAACAAATTATATGTAACCAATGATATCAGTACCACGAATACAAATAATACTATGCTTAATTTTTTTTCCATATTTTTTTACCAATAAAAAAAGAGCATCCCTTAAGTAGTATCTACTCAAGAATTCGAATGGATTTTGCTAGCACTTAAACAATTATCCCTTCAGCTGCTCTTAATATTCCTAATACTATATATATAATCTATTTGCAAAAAAAATTACAAGCTTATTTTTTTATCTTTACTGCTCACCCCATTAATATTCCGAGATATAGCATGTGCAATATAAGGAAATCATTAGTGGAATGAAGCGTCGTTTCCGTTAGTGCACAACTATATCTCTCCAGTTACCTGCGAACTGTACAAAAGACCCTCAATACACGGGAACTAAAAGATCGTAACGCAAAACCGTTCCGTCATCCCGTACTGCAGGTATGATCACATTCTCCTCCTGCTTAATATCTACTTTTAAATCATAGTACTTCAAAGTGTCTACAACACCAGCCATAATGGTAAGTGAACTCTCCAGTTTTTCAGGATCTGCAATAGCCTTTACTATATATGGTGGCAGTAGCTTTCTGCCGTTTACCATTATATAGCTTCCTGCCCTTCTTACTTCACTTGTAGCAATCATTCTTTCGTCATTTACTGCAAGAGCCTGCACGTCAGTTGCTTTTAATTCATTTAAAACAATTAGGATATGACTGTCATCAATGGGAGAGCCCCCCACGCTATCGATAGTTACAATTACACCAGCACCCTTAACGGTTTTAAGACCTGCAAGAATCTCCAGCTCCTCTATGTCCTTTTTCAACTCTTGTATTGTTTCGTTTTCGCTGTTTGTGCCAGTACGGAGGCTTTCAAGATCCTTTTGCAAGTCATTTATTCTTTTTTGGAGTTGTTCATTGCTTTCCTGCTCCCTTAAAAGGTCGGTAATTAAATCGTTGACTCTTTGCTGCTCATAAACGGCAACAGTGTCGTTAACCTTTACGCTCCTGTATTGTACAGATAAAACAATGCCTAATAAAATGCAAACAATTGTTATACCAGCATCTTTAAAAAAACTCATCTTTCAACTACCTCCAAACCCGATATCATGTTTTCAGTATTTCTATACGCATTGTATCTTGGTATGAATATTTCATATTCTTTTCGTATACTCACCTGTATATCATATATTTTCATAATGGTTACAGCTTCACTTTGTTCAAGAGCATTGAATAATTCATCAGGATCACCTATGGCTTTTACAACATAGGGTACAGGATACCTGTTCTTATTAATAAGTATAGTTGGTCCTGCACACAATTGCTTACTAGTGGCAATTATGCGCTCATCATTTATTGCTAAGGCTTGTGCTCCGGCTGTTCTTAACTCATTTAAAATGTTAGTGATGTCGGAATCATGAATAATCAACTGACTCGGATCCATTTCATTTCTTGCAGGTGCATCATCTAATGTAATAATTACACCACTACCTTGAACATCGGTAAAGCCATTAACTGTCTGCAGCGTGTGTCTTTCATCCAAAAGATCATTTATCAGTGGGTTGCCTTCATTACTAATTTGTCGTATTATTTCAGCTTCCCTTTCCTCAAGTCTATACAATTCCTCTTGAAGCTTTAGTCCTTGGTTTTTTTCCTGTTCAAGCTCGGCCGACAAAGACTGGACAGATGTTTGCCCAACAACGTTTTGTTGCTTGGCTAATAAGATGGTCCTAGATTGCATTGCTAAAACCATTCCCAAAAGTATGAATGCTACAAATATAATACCCTTTGATTTACTCACTATTATCGACCTCCCTTTCTTAAAATATATTTTCCTATAATAATACTCTTTAAATCAAAAACAAGAAAACACACATAAGAATTGTACTATTCAAATGAGTTGTTATTTCAATAATTATATTGTAAAGATTTTTTGAACAATATACAATACCTTTCCCAAAGGAGTAATTTGGAATGTTACATATTTTACTTACCACTGTACAATATATGGAATTATTAGAATGTAGCTTAGAGATGTATAGTCAGTAAACGTTTCTAACGCAAAGCGTTAAAATACGTAACATTAATATACTGCATTTTGCGAAGCAAAGGCATTTAGCAAGCTCATTGTTTGAGCAAAAGCCTTTGCTAGATAACCTCATCTATTTTTATGTTCCTGCTGACCATCAAATCAATATACTCATCGCCAACTTTTAGAACTGGCTTTCCGTATTGCATATAGTTTATATAAACTACCTCAGCAATTCTTCCATCATTGAGCTTAACTTTAATTCCAACATAATAGTGGCTTATATTTGACAGAAACGTATTAAGAACAACTGGGTCAAGATATCCAAAGCAACTATTTTGCATCATCGCAAAAACCTCAAAAGGAGATTGATTGGACTTGTATGTTTTATTAGCTGTCATAGCATCGTATGTATCTGCAACAGCAATGATTTTAGCAAACAAAGGGATCATATCCCCATGAAGACCTTGCGGATAGCCCGAGCCATCCTCTCTTTCGTGATGATAAAGAATTGCTTCTGTTATTTTGTCATTAAATCTATTGGATTTCTTTGCTAA
Source organism: Thermoclostridium sp. (assembly GCA_035647675.1). Classification (GTDB taxonomy): domain Bacteria; phylum Bacillota; class Clostridia; order DSM-8532; family DSM-8532; genus Thermoclostridium. The sequence continues at coordinate 24,591 of DASRMZ010000217.1, forward strand.
ATAATATCCATATTGTGAATGTTTCTTTACACTTTCATATTCTTTTACTGTGAGTTTTCCGGGCTTTTCAATAATAGAATCAGGTATAACGCTTTTACCTATATCGTGTAATAAGCCAGCTTGCACAAGCATATGAATGTCATCTGAACCAAGCTTTAACCATTTTCCTATAAGCATTGAAATCATAGAAACATTGATGCAATGATAATATGTATATTCATCTACATTGCGAATTTGCGTAATACAATTGATGATATCCATATTCTGATCTTTTTTAAAATACACCGAATCGGCAATCCTTATAACATCATCTACATTTTCTGTTTTCCCTGTTGATATATCGTGTAGCAATTCTTTAATATTATCTTTATCTTTTTCATATGACCTTTGAAAGGTAATATCATGACTTTCACCAGGTATCCTTAGCTCATCAGCTTCGCCATACATCATTTCATTTATTTCTTGCTCATAAATGTACAAATAATCTACACCCAAATTATCAAGCTGGGATATGGTTAACTCATTTAAGATGGTGTTTTGCCAAACCATTACAGCACCAAAATCATTATAAACCGTTTCAGCTACAACCATTCTCGGCATACAATCTTTAATATTAAGTTTTATCTTTTTAGCCAAAACCCTGCCCCCTTAATATCATTAAAAACCATTATAAATAGCATTGTTATAATGGTTATCGGCTAAAAATTGTATAATTCAAACAATTTGTAGTTTTCAACTATATCTATTACTTCCTGGATTGAGCTCAAATTGAAGCTTTTAAGGATTTTCTTAATGGTAGAAACCTTTTCAGTTTCTTCACCCTTATAGTTTTCCAACATAGAACGATCATTGCGTAATAGTTTTAATAATTCGAACTCATCCTTAGACAAATGGGATACTACATGCAAAGTATAAATTAAGCTTAACCCAGCTCCATTGTCCTCTAATGCGCCATCTCCATGTTTGTTGTTCATGGTTTCTTCCCCTCATTTTTATATAAGAGCATTTTGCTATATCGCAAAAGTCTTGATCATACATTGATTTATTTTATTGTACATATTGTACAAATATATTATACAAAATGACACTACTTTTAGGCAATGTAATATATATAGAGTTTTTTCTTGATAAATGGTGAAAAGTGCACAAAGTATTTATCAAAGTGCCGCTAAGTGCTCTGTATCTGGATGAATCTTACTCTTTTTTCTAATAAGAAATGGAATTTGTTTATCTATTGAGAAATATTTAGATTTATTTGTTTTCAGAAATTATTCTGGAATTGTACCCTCGCTAAGCAATTGTAAAAACTGGTCTTCTGTTATAATACTTATTCCTAACTCTTTGGCTTTTCTGTTCTTAGAAGATTGAGATAATCTGTCATTATTTATTAGATAATTTGTATTAGACGTTACAGCGCTTGTCACCTTCCCTCCCTTATTTTCAATTGCGTCCTTTAGCTCTGCACGGTTTTTAAAATGCTCCACAGAACCTGTAACTACAAAACGCATGTTTTCGAATATCAAAGCCTCACTTGTCGTGTCTTCCCTTATTAACTTTATTTCACTAAGTATTTCTTTGATTTTGTTTATATTTTCCTCATTACTAAAGAAGGCTACATATTCCTTTGCCATTATATCCCCTATACCGTTTATTTTGATAAGCTCATCATATGTCGCATTTTGGATAAGAACCCAATCATGATTAAAATAGTTACAAACAAGCTTGGCAGTAGAAATCCCTACATTGGGTATACTCATGCTGTATAGAAGGCGAACAGCATTAGATTCCCTTGACCTGTTAATTGAATTGAGCAAGTTATTATATGATTTTTCTCCAAAACCTTCTAGCTTAACAATTTCTTCTTTGAACCCTTCAATACGAAATATATCTGCATAATCCTTAATAAAGCCCTGTGCTATAAATTTTTCTATAGTAGCTTCGGATAGTCCATCAATCCCCATAGCATCCCTGCTTACAAAATGAGTAAGTGATTTAATATGCTTTGCAGGACATTGGCTATTTATACAATAAAGGAACTTTATATCACTTTCCTGCCGGATTTTCGTTTGCACGCCACACACTGGGCAATTGTCTGGGATTTCCACATTCCCACTTTGGGTGTTGTTATAGGATATTTGAGGAATAATCATGTTTGCCTTATATATCCCAATTTCATCCCCAATTCCAAGCTTCAATGCTTCCATAATGCTTACATTGTGAACGCTCGCCCTTTTGACGGTTGTTCCTTCAAGCTCTACTGGTTCAAAAATGGCAATGGGGTTAATAAGACCAGTTCTAGATGCACTCCATTCTATTTCAAGTAGCGTTGTCTGTTTTATCTCATCTTGCCACTTAAATGCAATTGAATCTCTCGGAAACTTTGCTGTTGTTCCCAGAGAGCTTCCATATTCAATATCATCAAATGCTAGCACAAGTCCATCTGCAGGAAAATCGTTATCTATTATTTCGTCTGAAAAGTCACTAATGCTCTGCCCCAAATTGAAAGCATCAACCTCTTTAAAGCCCGCAATATCAAACCCTAAGCTCTTAAGCCAATTTAGCTGTTTAGATCTAAAGTTAGCGACGGTTTGATTCTCCATAAATATAATGCTGAATGCAAGAAAATGAACATTTCTTTCAGCAGTAATTTTGTTGTTTAATTGCCTTACTGTACCGCTGCATAGGTTTCTTGGGTTTTTGTATTTTGCATCAACATTGTCTATCTTTCTGTTGATTTTATCAAAATCCGAGTAACTAATAACAGCCTCGCCTCTTAACACAAGGGTACCTTCGTATGAAATCCTTAAGGGGAGATTTTTGAATACTTTAGCATTATTGGTTATAACCTCGCCTACTTCACCGTTTCCACGTGTTACAGCTTTTGTAAGCGCTCCGTTTTCATATGTAAGCACTATTGTAAGTCCATCCATTTTCCACGAGAGTATTCCTTTTCTATTGCCAATCCATTCCTTCAATACATTTACATCCTTTGTTTTATCCAAAGAAAGCATGGGCTGCTCATGAGCCTCTTTAGGCAAACTACTAATAAGCTCATATCCCACATGCACTGTGGGACTATTAGAAAGGACAATACCTGTTTGGATCTCTAGCTCCTGTAGTTGATCATACAATTGATCGTACTCAAAATTTGACATTATCTCTTTATTTTCCTGATAATATGCCCTAGATGCTTCACCAAGCTTGTTTACTAGCTCTTTCATTTTTCTTATCTTTTCATCCATGACTTTTCCCCTAAAACACATTTGCTTTTACTGTTCCGGTTTATCTGAAAGTATTTTGTATATACCATCTTCCTTATATGCGCCCATAGTATCCAAAATGGTCATTGTGCCATTATAAATACCCTGAACCATGTTTTCTAAAAACTCTTCATTTATTAGTCTTTCATGATCCTCTTTGTTTGTAATGTATGCAGTTTCTATAAGCAATGCCGGCATTTCGGATAATCTTAGAACACCCAAATCTGCAGTTGCAGTACCATTGAACTGTGTATCCACTATAGCATCAATTTCCTCGCCCATTATTTTAGCGAACTGTTTACTGGTAAATTCACCATGAGCTTTACCGTAATGATAAATCTCAGTCCCCTTATAGATATCCCAGTTTATTTGTTTTGTATCAAATGCATTTACATGAACACTAACAAAAAAAGTAGCATTTGCTTCATTTGCGATTCTTGGTCTTGCCCAGATATCCTCATCCACATAGTAATGTAGCTCTTTATCCTCTTCACGCGTCATTACTACCTGAACTCCACAGCCCTCAAGCTTGTCTTTTAGCCTAAAGCACATATCCAATACTATATCCTTTTCATAGATGGTATCATCATATGGTGATACTGTTCCAGGGTCACGACCACCATGACCTGGATCTATGCACACAATTATATCATTCAAAACCTTGCCAGCAGGTAATGGGGTTGGCGCAGGTGTAGGTATTGGAGTAGGTGTAGGTGTTGGAGTTGGCATTGGAGTGGGAGTTGGCGTTGGAGCAATTGCAGAGATCACTTCCCTTACAGGATGAAATTTCCCTCCTGTAATAAAATATATAGCGAATAGGCATAAGCAAGCAACAAGTAACACTGTTAGAAACCTTTTTGGCTTGCCTAAACGAAATCTTCTGTTATTGTTTTTTTTATAAACATAATCGGGTTTATCATTACCGTCCTTTTCAAAGCTAATCCTTGACATTGCTACCCTCCATGCATGTGATATGTCCCTTACATATGTGCTAATGTAATTGTCCTTAAACATCATACTACAAAATATATTTTTGAGAAAGTACTATTTTTATATAGTGCTTTTGCCGCAAAAAAGGCAAATAACTCGAAGCATGCCCAGGTTGCATGTGCGAGCAACAAACGCAGTTTATAACCAGCCTGCGGAAACACAATTTACACATATTAATACGCCCTAAAAGTAGTAGGAGATTCGGGTGCTTTTGTTGATGCCAGTTGCTTATTGTAAATATCTATCTATATCACTAAACCCAATATTCTTATGAAGCGCTATATTTATACCGTTTGCGACTACTTTTGAAACACGCTCTATCACTTCATCCATCTCCTTCGGTGTTACGATAAGATTTCCACCATAGGGTTCCAAAACCTCAAGAATCATATTATACTTGTCATGCTGTTCAACTTCCTTTAGCATTTTATAAAACTCTGACCCTTCGGACGAATGAGTCATAAGACTATCGATAACAAGCTCTATTGTATCATTAGCCATAGTAGCAGCATCTACAACGGTGGGAACACCTATGGCAATAACCGGCACACCCAGAGTCTTTTCAGATAATTCAGTCCTTCTATTTCCCACCCCCGAGCCAGGGGATATGCCTGTATCAGCTATTTGTATGGTTGTATTAACACGATTCATTTTTCTCGATGCCAATGCATCTATTGCAATAACAAGAGCGGGTTTTATTTCATCCACAACTCCCTTTACTATATCGCTGGTTTCAATACCCGTTAACCCCAGCACTCCAGGAGAGATTGAGCACACAGGTCTTACACCATCGTCCACTTGTTGCGGAAGATACTCATGTAAATGTCTCGTAACCATTAGATATGAAGAAACCTTTGGACCCAATGCATCAGGGGTAATGTTCCAGTTTCCAAGACCAACCACAAGTACTGTATCTTTTTCATTCAGGTTAAGAATATGTTCGAGCTCAAATGCAACCGAGCGGCATGTTGTTTCATATAAATCGCGATCATTCTCCTTTAATCTTGGGACATCCAATGTAATGTAGTTTCCCATAGGTTTGCCTATGTTTTCTTCACCCGCTGGTGAAGTAATTTTGACTCTTGTAACATGAATATCATCATTCCCGTCTTCAGTCACCTCCACACCCTCAGCATAAGGGTATGTTTTCGCTGTGCCAGAGCGTTTAATGTTTTCTTGATTTTTCTCATGTACTTCTAAAGCTAAGTCGGTACGAACACCTTTAAATTTCTCCATAAAATCTTCGAATAGATTTTCCATATTTTAATCATGCCTCCATGTCTTATGTTTTTTTAGCTCCCCATTATTCTTTGCAATTGTAATTTAGCTTATGTATTTTAATGAGTAAAAGAAATTTAGCTTCATATAGTGCACACTATATCTCAAGATATGAGGAGAGTGAACAGTAGCACAAAATCTGCAAACAGCGACAGCGAATATAGTCCAATAAAAATCTTGCCAAATAAAAATCTACGTGTTATTATAGCAAATGGAGAATTACGAAGTATTTAATATAAAATTACGAAATCTCCTTTTAAGTTTCTACCAGGAGGTGAAAATTATGCCTAATATAAAATCCGCTATAAAAAGAGAAAAAACATCTAAAATTAAGGGCGAACAAAATAAATCAGTGCGCTCAGAATTAAAGACTGTTATTCGCAAATACGATGAAGCAATGGCTGGCAATAGCGACAACAAACAAGAGTTGTTTACAGCAGCAGTTAAAAAGTTGGATCAAGCGGCTTCTAAGAATTTAATTCATAAGAATACAGCTTCCAGAAGAAAATCAAAGCTTGCAAAAGCTATGAATGCTTCACAAATTGACCAATAATTAAAGGTACGAAAATATACGTACCTTGTATTGCAAACAAATAAGTTTCTTAACTTTTAGGGCAGGTTATAACCTGCCCACTTGATCTTTTCTAATTATTTCATGTTTTTAATGTGAATATCTTGCATTTCCAGTCCGGAGTGCCTTAAAACAATGTCAGAAATCTGTGCTGTCTCACTTTGGGATAGGCTATCTGCCTTAACCACAAGATCAATCGTGCCAGTAGAGCCAAAGATTACAACAACATCCTCTATACCACGTTGTCTAACTAAAGATTCAATTGTAGCCTCAACCTCAGAGCGTTTCACTAAATCTAAATATTCTTCCTGAGCTTTAGCGCTTATATCCTTATCCATAGCTGTACCATCTGTCAGATCCTTTAGATCTTCTTTTTGTTTACTCCTTATTGAGTCCTTATCAATTCTTGCTTGCACAAAATAGTCGCCATCATCTTCATTAATGGTAGTCATATTGTTATCCAATTCGCCGATAAATCTGCCATCTGTCAAATTTATCATTTCACCACTCATATTATCAACATACACAGCTTCCCCTAAACGGTCCTCGCCATCACCCTTTGATGAGAAACCTTCTTTACCGTATGTAAATTGAAGTACGCCTGCTGCTATTATTACAAGAACCAAAGCGATAACTAATATTTGCTTGTTATTCAATATCTTTTTCATTATAACACCACCTTAAAATCACTTTCTTTTTAAAACCTGAATTCTGTGTGTTGGAATATCCAACAAAGCTTCTACAGCATTTAAAATGTTTTGTCGAACCGTACTACTACCTGCACCATCAGCCACCACCACAACACCTTTTACTTCGGGTCTATACCTTTGAGTCACCACGGGAACACGCCCTCCAGTTCCACCATCCATAAAAACTAATTCTCTTTCCATTCTTTTTTCATTGGATTGGCTACGACTTCCAGCATCATTTTGTTCTTCTTGCAATTTGCTTTCTTCATTTTCGTTGTATGCATGCACCACCTCTCCGTCCGAATCTCCCGTTACCATAACCTTTACACTACCTGCACCTTCTATCTCAGACAGGATTTGTTCAAGTCTTTTTTCAAGGTCCTGAAGCTCATCAGTAGCTTTGTTCGATGATAAACTAATAGCCTGCACAACATCAGCACCTTTTCCTTCCTTTTTTTCTTCTTTAAAAAAAGAACTTGCTACTATGATAATTATTACGCCAAGGATTAAGATTATGACTAAATTTTCAATTCCCCGTTTACCTTTTTTCCCTTGAAGGTATTCATTCATTTTTTTATACCATTTTTGCATAGTACCACCTCAATTTACTTGCTTTATGCTAATAATTATCTTTTCTTCATCAAGTGAAAGAGCTTGCTTTAATTCTCTTTGTATTTCATTTAAAATATTTTGAATGTCTTTTTCAGTTTGTTCAATGTTTCCATCAAGTAACAATTTGATATATAATCTTCGTATCTCACCATATTTATCTGAGGTATCGTTTTCGTTAAGCACAACATCCACCTCTACTTTATTTATTTGCTTGTGGCTTTCAAGCCTATTTTCAATATCTGCAATAAGCATACCCCTGTATAGATCCAACACTTGCTCCTTTTGACCTTCTTTTAAAGTCTCGGTGGTATATTTAAAACTGCTATTTAAAAGATATACCTCATCCCCCCAGCCTGCGTATGTTACTTCAACACCTTTGTTCAGCAATTGAAGAAGGGGGTTTATCATAACAAACATAATTACGAACCCACTAACCAGCTGAGTAAATTTTCTCATTTTTCCCTCTGGCATTAATAAATCAAGGATTACCATTAAAACCGATACAGTGGCGATATTTAACACCCAGTTTTTTAATTCATTCATAGCTACCTCATTAATCTATGCATCATTTGTTTGGGTATGAGTTTTCCAAAGACATTGAAAATGCCTACACATCTTGTGCTCGAAAAAGCTACTGCAGCATTCCACTGATTCCTCCTGTTCCAAGCAAGACAACAATTGATAATAAAAGCATGGCTACAGACGCTGCTACAACGCCTACAATAGTTTTCATGCAATCAGATACATCTGATACACAATCAAAGAAGCTCTCCTCAGCGAATGGCTCAATAAGCGCTGCTGTAAACCTATACATGATGACAAGAACAAGCATCTTAATTATTGGAATACAACAGGTTACTAATGTTATTATCATTACCGTAACTCCGGTGGCATTTTTTATTACAAGTGCACAATTTATAATTGTGTCTGTTGCATCAGTCATATATTTTCCTGCTACGGGAATAAAAGTATTTATAGCTGTTTTTGCAGTTTTCACAGTGGCACCGTCTATAATTGCACCCGTTACTCCTTGTATAGCCATTAATGAGCTATACAGCATGAGTATGACACCTATAGCCCAAGTAACAATCTGCCTCAACAGTGAGGCCATACTTGAGATTTTGATTCTTTCAGAAAGCCCACTAACAATGTGTAGGATGCCCGCCATAAGACATAAGGGTAATAATATCTCTTTAAAAATTTTAATGGTTGCTTGTATCACAATAAGAATAATTGGTTGCAGAGCAGTTCCCGACACGATATTACCGCTGGATATTAACAAGGCAAGTAACGATGGTATTGCAATACTTGTCATGTTTTCAACGGTATCCAAAATTTCATCGGCATATTTTAATACACTTTGAAACCCTAATGCCAAGATTGTCACAACTGCAGCATAGCAAGTAAAATAAACTAATTCCCCCACAGCACCTTCTTTAAAAGAGCTTTGAAGGTTTTTTATAAATGAGGACAAAAACACCACCAGCATTAGCTTTACAACAATGTTGAAATTATCCTTTATTTCTATTATAAAAATATCAAGAATATTTTGTGGCAATGTTTTTATCCCATCCTGCACATTCCCACTTAGAATTTGCTGCATTAATTTTTTTGGCGTGTAATAGGGTAATAGCTCCTTGGCTTCATCAGTAATGGTTTTCTCCAGTTCCTTTTGCAGCCTTTGTATTTCATTACTATCTAATTGTTCTTCTAAAATATTGTCAATGGGTAGAAGATTTTCTTTTGCATAGGAGATAGAAGGTGCTGCAAAAAACATGAGCGCAATTAATGTGCAAAATATCCTTTTAAAACCCTTTGACTCCAATAGCCTGGACAAAAACTGCATACTCTTGAACCTCCAGCCAGTTTCCTTATAAAACGTGTTATGAGAAATTTGGGTGATTTTGTTTATGCTAGTATTTACACAAAAGACCTATCCCCCTGTGCTATAGCAAATCAAGTATAACTCCTGTAACCGAGGTAATGATGGGTAAAGCTGATATCATAATAAGTATTTTGCCTGCAAGCTCAACCTTAACTGCAATTGCTGTCTGGTCTGCATCCTTACAGCTTTGTGATGCAAACTCTGTAATATATGCCATTCCAATTATCTTAAACAGGGTTTTAACATATACTTCACCCACACCCACCCTATCTAAATAAATCTGTATCAGATCCAGTACAGCCCTGATCCGCATTGCTAAAAAAATCAATACAATTGCACCAAAGGCAAGTGATATTGAAATACCCATTTCTGGTCTGTACGCTTTTACTACTAATATCAAAATGGCAGATACAATTGCTAATACACCTATTCGTATTAACTCCATTTCCCTCTCCCGTTATTAAAAATTAAAAAGAGTTTTGATTGTTTCAAAAAGATTTGCAATTTCCTTTACAACCATCATTAAAACTACAACCAATCCTGCAATTGTTGTCATCATTGCTTGTTCATCCCTTCCGGATTTTTGTAGTAGCGAGTTAAGAACTGCTACCAATATTCCGATGGCTGCTATTCTGAAAATCAAATCTATATCCATATTCATCCCCTCATATCAATACAAGAACGATTGCAATTCCGCCAAATACGCCCAGATTTCTATATAGCTTTTCGTTAAGTACTCTTTGTTGCTCTGCCTTTTTTTCCTGTACAGCATATTTTTCATACATCATTTTTATAAAGGCACTTTGGCTAGCTCTATCAGTTTTTCCTAAAACTTCACCTATTTGACCTAAAAGGCTCCATTCTTCCTGTTCAATAGGCCAATCATTTATAAACTCTGCAATGGCCTTTTGCCACGCTATATCAATGCCTACCTCTTCTTGCTGGTTTATCTCATATACCCGACCTGCAAACTTGGATATTTCACCAACCTTATGTTGCGAAAAATTCAATAAGGCCTGTCCCAATGGGCGGCCCATAAAATGAATTTCATTTTCCAATTCCATTAACAAGGACTGTATTTCTCGTATGTATTCTATCCTCACAGTTAGCCGACGGGAAAATGCAAATCCCACCATTGTCGAACTTACTATAATCAGCAAGCTTCCTGCGAATTTTGCAATCAACAGCAATGACATTCCCTTCACCATCCATTACCTTGGATTCATACTCAAATTCATTTTTAGACGATATGATAATAATGCGCTCAAAACATTTTTCACTAAACAATTGCCTAAACCCACGCCTGTGCTTTACGTCATTGATGTCGTAACCATGGGCAGTGGCTATTATGCGAATTCCAGCATTAATAACCTGAAGAACTGTGGAAACATCCCACGGGTTTCCCAACTCATCAAGCGATATAACATTTGGACTCATGCTTCGAAGTAGGATTTCCATACCATCTTTCTTACCAATTCCATTGATAACATCTGTTTGGTATCCTAAATCATTTTGTGGAATGCCCTGAAAACATGCGGCGATTTCCCCTCGTTCGTCAACCACACCTACTTTAATTCCTTTAAAAACGCTCCCGAAGCCTGTGCTAATATTGCGAATAATATCGCGTAGAAGTGTTGTCTTTCCAAGCCCTGGGGGGGATATTATTAGAGTATTGAAAACATCCCTGCTTCCATTAATTATGTGCTCTACCAATTGTCCACCACACCCTAAAACTTCCCTGGCGATACGAACATTTAATGATGATATGTCGCGCATATTTATAATCCTGCCGTCTTCCAGCACAGGGGTACCTACCAATCCAATACGATGCCCTCCTTTTATTGTAATAAACCCCCTGTTAATATCGTCCTGGAACGCATACCAGGAGTTTTCACATATTTTAAAAACCATCTCGGCAAGTTCATTTATTGTTGTTGTAAAGCCTTTATTGGGATGGCTAAAAACAAGACCTGTTTCACTTAAATAATAATCCTTCATAAAGCAGGATATTATTACGGGTTTCCCAGCACGAAGGCGTATTTCTTCTATTTCCTGCATAATGAACTTGTCCAAATGTAAAACAGCGTATTTAACCTTTTCGGGTAGGTATGGAATTACTTCAGCAACTATGCGTTTTGTCACAGCATTGTTTGGTTGCATAACGTACCTCCTAAATCTTTTCTGTAGTAAGCTATTGGGTAACAGGGTTGTCCTGTTTTTATTCATTCTATGCAAATGGAATTTTAAATATTACTATAAATAAGCAACATAAAACCACCCCAGTTAATCCTGAGGTGGCTATATATGGCTTCTACGTTGTAACAATATAAATATTAGACTCTTTCCATATATTCCCCTGTTCGTGTATCAACACGAACTACATCCCCTTGATTTACAAACAACGGAACCTTTATCTGCGCTCCAGTTTCAACAATTGCAGGCTTGGTTGCTCCTGTTGCTGTATCACCCTTATATCCTGGTTCAGTTTCTGTAATCTCCAATTCGACAAATGTTGGGGGTTCTAAACCTATAACCTGTCCTTTAAAAAACAGTATTTTACAGGTCATATTCTCTTTTATAAACTCCAATGTATTACCAATGCTTTCTGCATTTAGTGGGATCTGCTCATATGTTTCCTCGTCCATAAAATAATATAAATCCTCATCTTTATAGAGGTATTGCATATCCCTTCTGTTAATATGTGCGCGCTCAAACTTTTCGGAAGGGTTAAAAGAACGCTCAACCGAGGATCCTGTTATTACATTTTTTATTTTTGTTCGCACAAAAGCTGCACCTTTACCAGGTTTAACGTGTTGGAATTCAACTACTTGGTATACTTGAGAATCCATTTCAAAAGTTATACCATTCTTAAAATCACCAGCAGTAATCATTATTATCATTCCTCTCAAATATTTTGCAAATATTTCATTCTAACAATTTCTAAATTCAAGTTCGTATTGTAAGAACCTCTCATAACTATAGTTGTGAGTGTTCTTAGTTGTGTTTGATAAAACGTATATACTATAGCTAAAACACTATATTGAAACACTTTAAACACACCATTACCTTAAATAATTCACCAATAACAGTAAGCATTTTACGAGGCTACATCGCAGTAATAATGAAACGCCTACGTAGATATAATAAATGAAAAATATGGCTTTGGCAAGGAATAAACACATAATGCTTTTGCGATGTGACCTAAATATTACAGTTCACTCTAATAATATTTTGAGATATTGCTGTGCACTAACAAAAACTACGCTTCATTTGCAATAGCTGTGCAGCATCCCTTGGTTAGCTGTGAATTGTAACTATACTACAATATGATTCGTTCCTTTGGTGAGTTTGTGAGAATCCTTAAGCCTTGATTTGTCAGCAGAACTATATCCTCTATTCGAACCCCTCCAAAACCTTCAACATAGATACCAGGTTCTATAGTAAATACCATGCCTTGCTTTAGCACCTCTTCGC
>DASRMZ010000218.1:0-2057 GCA_035647675.1 Thermoclostridium sp.
TCATATTTTACATCTTCAGCTTCTTCATCACTATACTCACCAGCAAACTGAACCGAAGCTCCTATCGGTAATAATTTAAAACTATATTTTATGCCATCTTTTTCTGTTGAGAAAATTCTAGGCCCCATAAATATGGAAAACTCGATAATTTTAAAGTTCAAAAGACGGCCTGCAAAAAAATGACCTGCTTCATGAACCAACATCATCAAGCCAATGATAACTAAACCGATAATTATTCCTAATAATGACATCTATTACCTACTCAATCCACTTCTTATATTTTGGAAACAAAAGATTTCGCTTTTAATCTTGCCCAATTATCTGCAGCTAAGATATCATCTATGTTTTTAGGATAATATAAAGCGTTACTTCTTAAAGATATCATTGTTTTCTCAACAATAACCGGAATATCGATAAATTGTATTCTCTCGTTAAAAAAGGCCTCTACTGCAATTTCATTAGCTGCATTTAATACAGCTGGCATTGCCCCTCCCTCATTGCTTGCTTGATAGGCTAGGTCCAAGGATTTAAATTTTTTCAAATCGGGCTGGTGAAAAGTCAATTTGCCAAGTTTCGAAAAATTTGCTTTGGCTTTGTCTGGCATTGGTAAACGATGAGGATATGTAATTGCATATTGTATAGGTAATTCCATGTCTGGTAAACCCATTTGAGCCAAAAGGGCACCATCTTCAAACTCAACCATAGAATGAACAATTCCCTCTGGGTGAACAAGTACTTCTACCTGATCTGTCTTGACATCAAATAAATGACAGACTTCGATCAATTCTAATCCTTTATTCATCATAGTTGCTGAATCAATCGTTATTTTTTTGCCCATTGACCAAATTGGATGATCTAGGGCATCTGCAACCGTGATCTTTCCAAACTCTTCAAACGGTAAATCTTTAAAAGGTCCTCCTGAAGCTGTTAAAATTAACTTTTCTATTGGATTCTCGGTAGTTGTTAAACATTGCCAAATAGCGGAAGGTTCACTATCCACAGGATATATTTTAGCACCATGTTTTTTCACCAAGGCAAAAATATATTTTCCACTAGCTACAATTGTCTCTTTGTTGGCCATTGCTATTGTTTGTTTTGCTTTTATAGCAGCAATTAATGGTTGTAAGGCTGCAAAACCAATAATGGCCATGACAAGACGGTCGCACTTCATCTTAGCTAGTTCAACTGTACCATCTCTACCAACCAATACTTCAGTTTCAGAAGAAATTTCAGCAAGCTTTTTCTTTAATGAGATAGCTGCCTCATTATTAGTTACTGCAACTTTATGAGGTTTAAATTCTAATATTTGTTCATAAAGTAAATCAACATTACTTGCACAAGATAAAGCTTCAACTTTCAAGTTCAGTCTGCGACAGACATTTAATGTCTGTCTCCCGATCGAACCAGTTGAACCGAGTACTATTACTTTTAATTTATTAATTATATCCATACTTAAATATTAAAAAATATAAATGACTAAAGCAATGAACAAAATAGAGGTAAATGTAAAGAATGTACTGTCAAATCGGTCAATTATACCACCATGCCCTGGAAGTAAATCCGAGAAATCTTTAATATCACAATATCTCTTAATACCAGAAGCAAGCCAATCCCCTAACTCAATTAAAGCCCCGAGAACAGCTGCAATCATTATAACCAGCAAAATTCCCTTACTCGTTACTGCTAGTGGATATATTTTTGGAAGAAGAAAAATATATAGTGGAATATAAAATATAATTGTACCGATAATACTTCCAAAGAAACCAACATAAGTTTTATTAGGACTAAGGGCTGGTACAATTGCTTTTTTACCCCATAATACACCGCTAAAATAAGCTGCCGAGTCAGAAACCCAAGGAGTAACTAAAGCTAAAACAAACCAGAACCAGCCACCTGGAATTATATACAATAATAAAAAACCAAAGAATAAAGGTAGAGAGACATATAAACCTGCTACAAAATTAATAATCCCTTGGCGTAAACCTTGAGCTCCCTTGTTCAATAAAGGGCGAAAAACAGTTATGCCAGTTAAAAGCAGCATAGTAATACCATAAAGA
>DASRMZ010000219.1:0-7857 GCA_035647675.1 Thermoclostridium sp.
GTTGAAATTTGCTGTTCTTCACATTGTGCTTGTTCAAATTCTTTATTTTTCTTGTCAACCATTTTATTCACCTCTCCATTATTATATGAGCATTTTGCGATGTTACATATTTTCGTGCCTCGCACAATATATTGTGGTATATGTGAAAGTTCGACAGTATGTATTGTACAGCTAACACTTAATAAGGTTGCATCGCAAAAATCTTTTTAAAATAGTACGTACAGAAGTTACACTTTAAAACCTATAATGTTTAATGTTAAGTAATAGCCTCGGTAACGAGGATATTATATCACATCCCAACAAAGCTGCAAATAACATAATTTCATCCCCTTAAATCATATTACGGTTTAAAATCAAGAAAGTTTTTTATTAAGTCATTATATTTTATGCTTGACCATATAGTAATATTATTAATAGCATTATATAAACAAAGGGTATCAATGGGAAGAAAAACAAGTCTCCGTAATTATTTAATGGTAGCTTTAATGGTTGGGTTTTTTATTTTATTAATCATAGATACTCAAAATGTATTATCTACAGGACAAAAAGCAATTGAGCTATGCCTAAAGGTAATAATTCCTTCATTGTTTCCATTTTTCATTTTGTCAAGATTAATTTTTAACACAGGAGCAATCCACATTATAAGTCGTATATTTGAACCTATTGTAAAGCCTTTGTTTAATCTGCCCGGCACTGCAGCCTTCCCAATAATTGCAGGGTGGTTAAGTGGTTACCCTGCAGGTGCAAAGTACACTGCAGATCTATATGAAAAGGGCATGCTAACAAAATCACAAGCAGAAAGGCTCCTTTGTTTTTGTAACAATTCGGGACCGTTATTCATTGTAGGAGCTGTTGGAACTGGCTATTTTAATAGCCCTGAGCTTGGTTTTATTCTCCTTATGTGTCATATACTTGGCAGCCTTACCGTAGGAATCATTCAACGTTTCGTTTTCAAAGATAAATTGCAGTCAGAAAATTTACAAGTAAAAGACCAGACATGTAAAGTAACTTTTTCAAGTCAAATGTTAACAGAGAGCATTGCCGATTCGTTCAATGTTCTTTTACAAATATGCGGAACAATCATATTTTTCGCTGTTTTCGTTCAAACACTTGAAACTGCTGGTATCTTTGATGGTGTCAGCAACCTAATTAGTTTCTTAACAAAATCTGATACATCGAGTTTTTTCAGAATAATAACTGCAGGGGGATTTGAAATAACCTATGGTTTGTCTATCCTTAGTCATTCTATCATAATACCAACAAATATTAAAATACTACTTACATCATTCCTATGCGGCTTTGGTGGGGTTTCTGTTTTTATACAGGTTGCAGGTTTGTGCCCCAAAACGATCAAGCTGAAAAAATACGTATGCGGAAAATTGTTGCATGGAGCAATCGCATCTGTTTATACATTGCTATTTTTATCAAAGCGGTCGATCCCCACAATGAATTATTCTTATGAAATATATGAATCCGGGTTTTCTAAAGCAATTATTATTGTATATATTTTATTATTACTTTTTCTAATTGTTTACCTAATTAAATTAGGATTCGCTAAAAAGAAGCATTGAAGATAAATCGCTTCTAATAGTAGAACGCTTCAATTGTACAACTATGTATCTTATTTCAATTCATTTCTGTTTGCTTTAATAACGTCAAGTGTATCTTCAAGGATTTCTTCAACCTTATTAAGGACATCATCTGCATATTCCCTTGTCCCAAGGCGGATTTCTCGTGCATTCTTTTTGGCATTGGTAATAATAACGTCAGCTTGTTCATAAGCTTTACGACTTATTTCATGGTCATCGGCCATTGCATCTAAAGTGTTTTCGGCATTCTCAAGAATGCTATCAGCTTCTTGCTGTGCCTCTGCCAATATGCGCTCCCTTTCTTCTTTTATCCATTGAGCTTGTTTAAGGTCATCAGGGAGTTTTAGACGAAAATCTTGGATAATATCCAAAATTTCATCCCTATTTACTACGCATTTACCGGTAAAGGGTACTGAAACACCACTTTCAATTAGATCTTCCAATGCTTCTAAGATAGATATAATTTCCATTCTTCTTCCTTCTGGCATATAATCATTTGTCCTTTCCAAAATTACACTTCATTAAAATCAAGAGCGAAAAAAAACTGGTTTTATGAGTCAATCTCTTTTGTACTTATTATAGACCCTATCTATAATTATATCGGGAACTAAATCCTTTATATTACCACCATAGCTTGCAAGCTCTCTTACTGCACTTGAGCTAAGGTATGAGTATTCAACATTTGTCATCATAAAAAGAGTCTCTATGCTTGGATCTAGTTTTTTGTTTAGCAAAGCCATTTGAAACTCGTATTCAAAATCAGATACTGCTCTTAATCCCTTTAAAACTGTTGTGGCATTGTGTTCATTCATAAAGTCCACAAGAAGACCCGAAAAAGGAATAACCTCAATATTATCTCTTCCTCCCAGCACCTCTTCTATAAATAAAGCTCGCTCTTCTATAGTAAAAGTAGAGATTTTTGAGCGGTTTATTAAAACAGCTACAATAAGTTTATCACAAATCTTTGCAGCTCTATCAATAATATCTAAGTGCCCATTTGTAACAGGGTCAAAGCTCCCCGGATATACGAATATATTCACTAACAATAGCCCCTTTCGTTCAGTAATCTACATAACGCTTTTGCAATGTTTCCTTAATAATGACTTTTGCGATGTACCTTTTAAATATTAGCTGTGCAATATATGGTTTATTGTACTGTGTTACTTAAATAATTAGCATCGCAAAATGCCCTACATGCATAGTTATGAGTATTATTCTCCATCTATATAATTTACAAAAAAGGAAACACATGTATCTCCATAATGCTCAGTCCTTTTATTTGTAAGTGTTTCTATACATTGTGGTACTGTATCCTTTTTGCTATGCTCCACTATTACAATCCCTTCATTTTTTATTATACCATTTTCAACTAAAAGTTGAAGCGTTTCCTGTATAAAATTCTTTAAATAGGGTGGATCTATGAAAATAATGTCAAATTGGACACCCTTTTTAGCAACATCCCTAATAAAAGAGCTTGCTTTTTGGCAGTATACAAAACTATTTTCAGTGAGTTTTGTATGCTTTAGATTTTCTTTTATTATAGTGCAGCCATTTTTGTTCTGCTCTACAAGATAAGCTTTCTTAGCGCCCCTGCTTAATGCTTCTATTGCCAATGCTCCCGTTCCTGCAAATAAGTCAAGGACTATACTCTCTGGTATATCTGGGTTTAGTATGTTAAAAACCGATTCCTTAACACTATCAGCTGTCGGACGTGTATTCATGCCCTTAGGAGTTTTAAGTTTTGCGCCTTTTACAGCCCCACCTATAACTCTTATTATGTCAATTCCCCCCTTGGTTATTTTATTACAGCTTTAACTATTTCCAATCACGGGGCTTAGCTTAGCTTCTGGGCCCTCTTGTTTAGTTTAACACCGTCGTAACCCACTGTGTCCTCTTGAGAAGTAGGTTTTACATGTTATGTGAAGAAAAAGCAGCATACTTCATTTTAATTTAAAGCCACCTCATCCATCTTGTCTTGAAATAGTGAAAGTAAATGATCTTGAAGTCTTTTGTAATCTTCCCTATCTTTGAGCCTTTGATGCTCTATAATATCATTGGCTGTTTTTTGGACTTCTTTTAGTATTTCGATATCTTCATATAAATTGGCAATCTTAAATTCAGGTAAACCATGTTGGCGAGTCCCAAATATATCGCCAGGTCCTCTCAGCTCCATATCCTTTTCAGATATCATAAAACCATCATTATACTGAGTCATAATCTCCATACGTTTTCTTGCTATGTCACTTTTACTTTGGCAAAACAAAATACAATATGATTGATGTTCTCCTCTTCCAACTCTCCCCCTTAATTGGTGAAGCTGTGCAAGTCCAAACCTTTCGGCATTTTCTATAACCATTAGACTAGCATTTGGAACATTTACACCAACCTCTACTACAGTTGTCGACACAAGCACCTGAATGTTGCCTGCTGCAAAAGCAGCCATAACTTTATCTTTTTCTAAGGCTTTCATTTTTCCATGTACAAGCCCTACAGATAACCCCTTTAAATCATTCTCCGATATTCTTTTAGCAAGTGACATTGCTGCTTCTGCTTCAACTTCTTCCGATTCCTCCACTAAAGGGCATATTATATAGGTTTGACGACCTTCATTTACAATTTTACGTATAAATTGATATATCCTATTTCTCATAGAATCATCAACAGAGTATGTTTTTATCGATTTACGGTTAGGTGGAAGCTCATCAATAATGGAAATATCCAAATCTCCATACAATATAAGGGATAGTGTTCTTGGAATGGGAGTTGCAGTCATTACAATTATATGCGGGTTGGATTTCGAAGGTAAAATGGCTCTTTGTTTCACGCCAAAACGGTGTTGCTCATCGGTAACTACAAGACCTAGTTTTGCAAATTCCACATTTTCTTCCAGCAAGGCATGGGTACCAATCACTAGCTGAGTTGTATTGTTTGTTATGTCCTGCTTTATTCTTTCTTTCTCCTTTTTTGTGATACTACCTGTTAGCAACTCAATGGCAATATCGTACTTTTCAAGCGCTTTCTTAACGGTTTGGTAATGCTGTTCTGCGAGTATTCCAGTAGGTACCATAAAAACCGCCTGATAACCATTGAGTATAGTTAACAAAATAGCTAGTACAGCAACGATGGTTTTTCCCGAGCCTACATCACCTTGAATAAGTCTGTTTGCCTGTTTTTCGCCTGTCATATCATTTACAATCTCTTTAAACACCTTCTGCTGAGCATTTGTTAGTTGATACGGCAATTGGGCTATAAACTTTTCTATTTCTGGCTCTTGCTGCATTTGTATACCTGATACAACAACTTGACTATTTTTAAGCTGCAAAAGCCCAAGCTGTAGCATTAACAATTCTTCAAAAACAAGCCGCCTGCGTGCCTTTTCCTTTTGCTCAAACTCTACCGGAAAATGAATATTTTCTAAAGCGTAATTAAACTCTGATAAGGAATATTTTTTCCTTAGCTCATCAGGTAGGATATCTGTTAACTTCCCAATAACCCTTTCAAGTGCATTTTTTTGTATCATTCTAAGATAGGATTGCGTGATTCCTGCAGTCAAAGAATAGATGGGTTGAATACCTGATGTTTTTTTTCTTTCCGAGGAAACCTCTTCATATATGGGATTTATCATTTCAATACGAGTGCCTGACTTTTTTACTTTCCCAAAAAAGACATAATCACTGCCTTTAGAAACCTTACCTTTAATATAGTCCTGATTAAACCACGTTAATGTAACTATTCCACTTTCATCCCCTGCCACAGTTTTATATATTCGCAAATTGCGTCTTGGTCTATTTACTGTAACATCGTGCAAAACCCTTAGTATAATAGCGCATTTGTCACCATCTAATAGTTCAAAAACTTTTTTTTCCTTGTTTCTGTCCTCATAATCTCTTGGATAATATGTAATAAGATCCCCTATTGTGTCTATACCCAGCTTATTAAGTTTTCTCGCTGTTGCCGGACCCACTTGTTTAACAGATTGCACGCTTGAGTGTAGTATTGAATTCAACCTTGTATTATCCAATGAATTTCTATCCTTTCCTCTTAGGGGTGGTGCCTTCTTGTTAGATTTCATTAAAAAAAGTCTATCCCATTTTCAAATAAATTGCAATGTTTCGCTTGCATTTATTATTGCGCATGTGTTAGAATGATATTTGCTTTGAATGTGAAAAACGCATTAAAATATAAAATATCACAAAATGATATAACAAAGGTTAATGATATAATTATTTTAAGGAGGTGTGTTGAAATGGCAAAATGTGAAATTTGCGGTAAGGGACGGAATTTTGGTATCCAGATCAGCCATTCACACAGAAGATCCAATAGAGATTGGAAACCCAATATTAAAAGAGTCAGAATGGATATTAACGGTGTAACAAAAAGAAGAAATGTATGCACAAGCTGTATACGTTCTAGTAAGAAAACTGTTTAATCCATTGACTTATTTTTACTGGTAAACTAAATTGAGTTGTGTAAACACTCCCCTCGGTTATTAACCGAGGGGTTTCGCTTTGCTTATTTCTTAGGGCATAATATCCTCTTATGTACTAGTGAATGTTAAATACTCTTTTTATCAAACCTCCTAAGAAACGAGGCATTTTAAAAACTATGATTTTCACAAAGGGCACCCCCAAGAATATTGTTGATACTATCAGTATATTCCTCACCAAAGAATGTGTGAAATTATTAGTGTATATGCAGTATAGCATTCAAGCGGGGTACAATAATGCTTGAGATGATTCCAGTAATAATACCTGTTATAACTCCTGATATGATAAGTACAGGTGAATATACAAAAACCGATACTGTCTGCAGCATAATAGCAGCAGCAAATATTTGACCAATATTATGAAACACTCCACCAACAACGCCTGCACTAATTATACTAAACCCTTTTCGTCTCAGTGCCCAAATACAGCTCATACCCAAAACACTCAATAGGCCTCCTGCAAGACTATAAATTAGACTTGTAAAACCGCTATATAAAAACGAGGTCATAAGAACCCTAAGAATTAATATTGTAAATGATGATACTGGACCGAATAAATATAGTGCTACTATTGAAACTACATTTGCCAAACCAAGTTTAATACCAGGTACAGGAATAGGCAAAGGAAACAAACCCTCTACAAAATGCAAGATTATTGCCGCTGCTGCAAGTATTGCAAATAAGACCATTTTCTTAATACGATTATGGGTCATCATTCTGAAACTCCATCAATTTCATTTATTTCATTGCTTCTAACCTCAACCACCACTTTATTCGGAAGACATACTATTGACTGACCATCTTTTTTTGCAGGTCTCATATGAACACATATTTGATCCTTACAGCTTGCTTCAATCACCTGAACCTGCCCGTTTTCAATGCGTATAACGTTTTTCGCACCATTTTGGTCTTCAACAATTACTGTTTTCTCAGCATCCAAAGGAACTGATGTAAATTTTTCACCATCCTTATAAATAATTACTTCTCCTTGGACAGTCTCATTTGATGATACATTAAAACCAATAAACAAGGCTGCTGCAATACATAAAATAGATACTATTAATAAAATATCATTTTTTTTCATACAAACTATTGTACCTTAACCAGTTTATTTTACAACTTTATTTTAGCATATGCATTTATGATGTGCTGTGCATCGTTTCCGATATTGCACAGCTATATCGCTGGTTACCTATAGTTGATTTTATCCGCAACAAACTTAGTGAAAATATTATCCAGACACTCTTTAATTGTGTCATTGTTTTGGGACTTTAGAGCCTCAATGATTGACTTTTCTTCCTTTAGGTCCAAATTTAAATATTCATTGCTATGTGATAATTCTTTTATTATCTTGTCTTTGCCCTTGAAAAATCGTTAGTGTATAATTTACCTACATATTCAAACGTGGTATAATAACCCCATATTTAAACAAAATACAATAATCAAATTATCCTCCTATACGAGGTTAATTTCTAACTATGCTTATGCATGTAACTTTAAATTAGGCTTTTGATAAATACATCGGAAATGAGGAGTAGGAATTTGAAAAGGACAATATTATTGGGCTTATGTTTTATATTTTTCATTCTGACGGGATGCACCCAAACATCATCAAAACAATCTAGACTCCTGCTTAATACAGTAGTTGAAATAACGATATATGGTAGAAAATCAGAACAGATAATGAATGATTTATTTCAAGAAATACAATACATGGAGAACAAATATAGTAGATATATAGCAAATAGCGAAATATCTAATATAAATAGTAATGCAGGCAAG
>DASRMZ010000220.1:0-2168 GCA_035647675.1 Thermoclostridium sp.
TTGATATAATCACTGTATGCAATGCCCTGAGTGCCAACGCAGAGATGATTGAGTATATAACTAATCTGGCGGCCATGGTGCCGACTACTGCAAATGTAAATCACTATGCAAATATCGTCAAGGCAAAATCAATACGCAGACAGTATATACAGGCGGCTAAAGACATAATCGATTTATCGTATGACGGTAATTATGACAATCTTACAGACTACCGTAATGACATATTAGCAAAAGTAGATATACCAATTAATGACGAAAAAAGAGAGACAAGTAGTATAAGTGACATTGCCTTAGAAACATTGCAAGATATCGAAAATACCAAAAATAGGTCAGATGCCGAACGCAAATATTACGGTATCAAATGGTTAGACGAAAAGACAGGCGGTGCACATGACGGAGAATTAACAATACTGGCGGCTAGACCATCTGTCGGAAAAACAGCATTTGCATTGCAGGTAGCAATAAACATGGCTTTTAGGAATAACAAGGTAGCAATATTCTCTTTGGAGATGAACCGTAGAATATTGATGAAAAGACTAATTGCTAACCTTAGCGGAGTAGACTTGCAGAAAATAAATTATGCTAAAGACCTTGATGAGATAGACTTTAAGGCTATGACAGAGGCGGCGGCAGAATTGGCACAGCTACCAATTAGGATTTATGACAAGTGTTTTAGGGTTGAGGAGATCAGGGGGATATGCCGGGAGCTGAAAAATGCAGAAGGTATTGATTATGTAATCGTTGATTATTTACAGCTCTGCGAAACGTTAAAAAGGACTGCAAATAAAAATGACTTAGTAAGTAGTATGAGCCGAACCTTTAAGCTAATGACATTAGAATTTGATATCCCAATCATGGTGTTAAGTCAGTTGAACCGAGAAAATGAACGTGACAATAAAAAGCCAAAGTTAGTAAATTTGCGTGATAGTGGAAGTATTGAACAGGATGCAGACAATGTATTCTTCCTGCACGATGAACAAGCCGGGCAGTATAGCGAAACAGATATTGATTTACCGAAACGAATTGAACTAATAATCGCAAAACAGCGTAATGGTGAGCGAAACAAAAGTCATGACATAGCATTTTTACTAAAAAGACAGATGTTCAAAGAATGGGCAAAGGAGTGATGGGATGAAAGTATTGATTAAGCTAGACAACTTGAGGCAGGCATCATCAGTAATGAAGTGCAAATATTGTAGATGGATAATTCAGGGCAAAGCAAAAATTGAGGGAGGTAAATAAAATGAATGTAGTGATTTTATCAGGTAGATTGACAAGAGATCCAGAGCAAAGAATGACACAGTATGTTTATAATGTGCATCTAAGAAGGGGGTTAAGGTAGTGAATAAAACTAAAATTGATTGGTGTACTCATACTGTAAATCCAGTTGTAGGCTGCACCTTTGGTTGCGAATATTGCTATGCTAGAAAAATGAACGATAGATTTCAATGGATAGAGGATTGGAGTAAACCTAAGTTTTATCCTGAAAGATTAGAAAAACTAAAGAGTAAAAAACCTAAGATAATTTTTATGAATAGTATGAGCGATATTGCAGATTGGGAAGATGGATGGAAAGACGAAGTGTTTAAGGTTATAGCTGAAAATCCACAACATATATATTTATTTCTTACAAAAAGGCTAAAAGCAGCTTATAAAGACATTAAATATCCCACTAATGTATGGCTAGGTAATACAATAACTAGACAAAAGGACTTCATAAGGGAATATGGTAGACCTAGTGGAGCTAAAAGGTTTTATAGTATAGAGCCGATATTGGAGCCCATAAGATTACCTAAAAACAATATCCCACAAAAGAATGTTCAATGGGTGATAGTTGGAGCAGAAACAGGCAATAGAAAAAATAAGGTTATTCCTAAGAAAAACTGGATTATAGAAATAAAAAATCAATGTATGGAATTTGGGATACCAATATTTATGAAAGAATCACTAAGTGAATTAATGGGAAAAGATTTCATACAAGAATACCCATGGTAAGACGCAATACAAGTAAAACACGTCGTAAAGTAACAGCTAAATCTGATGACAAATTTAATTATATATAGGAGGTAGCATGAAATGAATAGTGTAATTTTAAGCGGCAGATTAACTAAAGACCCAGAACAGCGTTTTACTCAGAAAGGTACAGCAGTATGTAATTTTAACTTAGC
>DASRMZ010000221.1:0-2768 GCA_035647675.1 Thermoclostridium sp.
TTGGCAACCTAATGCTGCAGCATCTGGACGTGTAATGACCATTATGTTGGATTATTTTGGGCAAAAGGATGTGTGGAATTAACAGTATTTTATATGTAAACCTGTTAATAAAAAACGTTACTACTCAGGCATTGACAAAGAACATAATTAACTTTCAAAACAACTAAAAAACGCTGGACTCAAGCTTTTTGCCATGTTACAATATATACATGATGAAAAGAACATTAACTAGACCAAACATAACCGAGAAAGAAATAGAGCTTATCAACCGATTGATTGCAGAAAATCCGAGCTGGCATCGTTCCAAGCTATCTGTGGAACTTTGCCGAATTTGGAACTGGTGCGGTCATGATGGGAAGCCCAAAGATATATCCTGCAGGGATATGTTAAGGGGTCTTGATGCCAAGGGGAAAATTAAATTACCGCAACCACGCTGTCGCACACGACAGGTGGGAAGTAGGGATCATATTGAGTTCATGCTACATGATACCAGTAGCATCAATGGCATTATCAAGGAAGTCCTTCCTATCAGTGTTGAAGTAATTAAAGATCGCACGTATGAGAGCAAGGAATTCAAATCACTGATTGGTCAGTATCACTATCTGGGCTTCGATATGACAGTAGGCGAAAACCTGAAATATATGGTATATAGTTCAAAAGGTCAACTGCTAGCCTGTCTGTTGTTTGGCTCATCCGCTTGGGCGTGTGCACCTCGGGATCAATTTGTTGGTTGGGATTCTTCACAACGGAAATCCAACTTGATATATACCACCAACAACACACGTTTTCTAGTGGTACCCTGGGTAACAGTTCCCCATCTAGCAAGCCATATTCTAGGTAATATATGTCGAAGAATCTGTAGAGACTGGGAGGAAAAGTATGGGCATCCTGTATACTTGCTGGAGACCTTCGTTGAAAAAGAGCGGTTTAAAGGGACATGTTACAAGGCTTCAAATTGGATATATGTTGGAGAAACAACTGGCAGGAGCCGAAATGACCGGTACAATAAACTCAAAGTTCCGATTAAGGATATTTACCTATACCCATTATCTAGAGATTTTAAGGAGGTGCTTTCCCGTGTTCCCAATTCCTGAAATTATGTCCGAACTACTTAAGTGCTCTGAAATGCTGCGTGAATATATAGAAGCACTACAAAAAGAGAATGAACGTTTATCTCAAGAGAATGAAAATCTCCGTAGCCAGGTTAATAAAAACAGCAAAAACAGTAGCAAACCGCCTTCGTCAGATGGCTTTAAAAAGACGGTAAAAAATAGCAGAACAAAAAGCGGAAAACCAAGCGGTGGTCAATTTGGTCATGAAGGTAGAACGCTGGAGAAAGTTCCGAACCCTGATGAAGTTATTGAATATGAGATCCCTTCAACCTGCGACTGTGGCTGCAACATGGATGATGTTAAAACCTCGAAAAAGACTCGACAGACATTTGACATACCTAAACCAAAAATCATTGTAACCGAGCATGTTACCTATGAAGCAGTATGCCCTGGGTGTGGGAAGACACATCAAACAAATTTTCCGCATGAAGTATCTCAACCAACACAATATGGAGATAATATGAAAGCATTGATGTGCTATCTGACACAGTATCAATTGCTTCCGTTGGAAAGAGCTGCTGAGGCAATCAGAGATATTACAGGCAAATCAATAAGCGAAGGCACCTTGGTTAACACCGCCAGAAAGTTGTACAAAGATTTAGAGGCTACTGTTGAGAATATTAAACAAAAGGTTACAGATTCATCAGTTGTACATTTTGACGAAACTGGAATGCGCTCAGAAGGCAAAACAAAATGGCTTCATGTAGCCTCTACTAATGAACTAACATATTATCAGGTTCATGATAAAAGAGGATCAAAGGCAGCTGAAGATATAGGTATCTTGCCAAACTTTTATGGGACTGCCATGCATGACCATTGGAAAGCTTATTACCGTTTTTCCGATTGTACACATGCGGAATGCAATTCTCATCATCTTCGGTATTTAAAAGATACACTTGAAAACTATAAGCAAAACTGGGCTGGGGATATGATCAGTCTGCTTATAGAAATCCATAGAAGGGTAGATGAATTAAAGCAACAAAACGCAAACAGCATGTCGGATAAAGAATTGCAGGAATGGCATAATAAATATCACGACATCATTGAAAAAGGCATTGAGGAGGACAATAAAAAAAGTCCTGTTGTATTGAATAGCAAAGGCAAGCCGAAGAAGAGTAAGCCTATGAATTTATTGCTTAAACTTCAAAAATACGATATTGAGACATTGGCTTTCATGTATGACTTTGAAGTTCCGTTTTCAAACAATTTAGCCGAGAGAGATATCAGAATGCAGAAGTTACGGCAAAAGATTTCGGGATGTTTTAGAGGAAAGAATGGAGCAAATATATTTTGTCGGATCCGTAGCTATATATCAACAGCAAGAAAAAATGGAATAGATGCTATGGATGCCATCACAAAAGCGGTTAAAGATCAGCCTTTTATCCCTGAGGGTTAGACATTATTCAGTTTTCATATACCAGGGGATGCCAGAACGGCATCCTTTTTTGTTGACCCGATTTGGATCGTAGATGATTTCTTTAGTTTGTGATACTATAACAAATATAACATGGTGCATACGGCGTGGGAATGCCTGAGTAGTAACCTGGTTTCAATGGGACCCGGTATCACGGGTACTGGAAGCAGTTATGGGTTTTCAGGATTGGATTTAGGCTTTTACATCAATCTTGCATATGGCTTAGGAGGGCAATGCTACCT
>DASRMZ010000222.1:0-7673 GCA_035647675.1 Thermoclostridium sp.
ACATTGTACCATATCATATTCAAAATAATCTTTATACCCCAAATGATTAAAATTACCTTACATTTTATGGGGGAGATAGGTTTGTGCTATTTTAGATAAAAATGATATAATAAATCATAACAATTTGCTGAATGGAGAGAACTTTTGTGAGTGTAAAAATAATAACAGATAGCACAAGTTACATAAACGAAAACCTTAGAAGAGAATTAGATATAAAAGTTTTACCTTTATATGTTTCCTTTAAAGATGAAAGCATTAAAGAAACAGATATAGAGAATAAGGCATTTTATAAGAAGATGGAGGAAAAGGGAATTCCATTTTCCTCACAGCCTACATTGGTTGAACTATATCAATCAATGGAAGATGTTGTTTCTAAAGGCTATGATCTTTTATGTATTTTCTTATCATCTGATATGAGCGGTACTTATAATAGTGCTTGCAAAGTAAAAGAAAAGGTTTTAGAGGAATACAAAGATGCTAAAATATATATATTAGATTCGGAATCTAATTCTATGCAATTGGGGTTTGCTGCCATTGTGGCAGCTAGAGCGGCCAAAGATGGCAAAGTCATAGAAGAAGTTTTAGAAGTAGCTAAACAAAACATTAAAAGAAGTAGGTTTTTATTTATACCCGACAATTTGGAATACCTTAGAAAAGGTGGAAGAATAGGAGGAGCAAGCGCCTTAATAGGTAACATACTCAAAATAATACCCATTTTAACAGTAAAAGATGGGGAGACAGCTATATTAAAGACAGTGAGGACAAAGAAAAAAGCAGTGAAGGCAATGCTGGATAGGGTTCTAGAGGACCATCTGGCATATCATATCAAAGAAATTATCGTACATCATATTAATTGTTATGATCAAGCCAAAGCATTAGCCAATATATTAAAAGAAAAACTAGATATGAAAGTATCTATACAAGACATAGGCCCAGTAATTGGGGTTCATGTAGGACCAGGAGCCATTGGCATTGTGTATTATACCCAAGATGTACTCTTACCATGAATTCCCTCTCACATTTTATTGACGATAAACATAGATTTACATATAATAATTATAAGTAAAAGAAATGAAAGAACCATTTTTCAGGGTATCAATATAAAAAATTCCAGCTCAAAAGGGGTTTGAGAAAATGAAAAAGATTGCTGTTGGAATGATAATTTTACTTATAATGGGTTTTACAATGGCTTGTAATAAAAATGTAAATATTGATAAAGAAAAAGAACCATTGGAGCCTGTCATAGAAGAGCAAAAACAAGACAAAGAAAATCAGGAAATCGGTGATAAACAGGAGCAAGAAGAAGATAAAAATGAGGATGCAATAAAGGAAGTAGAAAAGGAAGATCCGCAGGCAGGATTGGAAGTGCCCCATAAGAAAATAGAAAAGAAAGGCTATGTTACGACAAATGGTTTAAATGTCAGAACGGCATATAGCACAAAAGGGGAAATTATTACTAAGATTCATAGAGGATCAGAAGTACATGTGTATGGGGAAACTAATAATTGGTATAAAGTACGTTATGCAAAGAATAAGGAAGGATGGGTTCATTCTAAGTATATTCAATTTGACCCCATCAGCAAGCCCCAAGCTAAACCTGAGTCAAAGCCAGAATCTAAACCAAATCCTTCAGATCAATTGAATAATAAAGTATATAACTGGTATTTTAATAGAAAATCCGACCATAGCCAACCTACTTTTGGAAGCCCTCATAAAAGTTTAATTGACAAATATAATGGCATTGCAATAGGAAGTAAAAACAGTAAAGATATTTATCTAACCCTTGATAATGGGTATGAAAATGGTAATACATCCAAAATATTAGATGTATTACAAGCAAATGGTGTAAAAGTAGGATTTTTTGTACAGGGAACTTATATTGATAAGAATCCAGCCATAGTAAAAAGAATGGTCAATGAAGGTCATTTGGTATTAAATCATACAGACAATCATCCTTCTCTGCCAGGTGTTACCAAGGAGAAATTACAAGAAGAAATAAAAAGTGTAGAAAATAAATATAAAAACCTTACTGGAAAAGATATGGTTAAATTTCTTCGACCCCCTTCTGGGACATTTAGTGAAAGATCATTAGCTTTAACTAAGGATATGGGATATACAACGGTATTTTGGAGTATGGCGCATAGGGATTGGCTGACAAATGATCAACCAGGAAAACAAGTAGCCTATGAACATGTAATAGATAATATACACAATGGAGCTATTATTCTCCTTCATAGTGTTTCTCAAAGCAATACAGAAGCATTGGATGATATCATTAAAGAACTAAAATCTCAGGGCTATCAATTTAGACTTTTAACAGAATTTCATTAATAATAAATACGCTGAATATATAATTCATGTATTATATATTCAGCGTATTTATATTGTAGTGATTTTTATACAATAGGATTTAAACAACCATATTTTTTGTAAAGACTAATAGCCTATTTAAAATCTCTATTATAGTGAACTTTATTATAAGGCAAACCTTCCTCGGTATAAGCCTGCTTTTTCTCATCAGGATAACCTATGGCTAGCATACATTCAACACGATAATTTTCAGGGATAGTTAAAATCTTCTTTACATAATCCTCTACACTTTCCTTGCTTGCATTGAATCTTTCACGAACTTGTATCCAACAAGAACCAAGGCTTAAAGATTCAGAAGTTAATTGTATGATGGTAGCCATAATAGATGTATCTTCTATCCAAGTATCAGTAATATTTGGGTCTGCCAATACAATTATTCCGAAAGCAGCATTTTTCATATGGGCTGAAATACCCCCTCGAGATTTTCCAAGACTGCCTAAGAGCTCTTTATCAGTAACAACAATAAGCTCCCATGGTTTTGTATTCCGTCCCGATGGAGAAGTTAATGCCCCCTTAATTATTTTATCAATAATTTCCTGATCTACTTCTTGATCTTTATACTTTCTTATGCTTCGCCTATTCATTAACAAGTTTAACATATGATAATCCTCCTTTTTCTTTCTTTAAACATATCATAACACAAAGACATGGATGGTATACCTGTTCTGTCTGATACCCCCATTTATCTAATACCCTATGTTCTGTACATTATTCTATTTATTGTCTATTTTAAAGGTTATAATATACACCTAATAAATTACATAAGCCTGACTCCATAACTTCCCATGACTCCTTGTGAATGTCTGATAAAATAAATGCCCTAGGAAAGCTAGACAATCCATGTTTTGCTTATTGCATAAAAAAGACCGATATTGTATTATATAGTTAACATGATAAAGTTTGACTTAAGAGGTCAATTAGATTTATTTACCAGAGAGGTGTCTGTATGATAAAATATATTACTAAAAGGGTTTTACTAGCCATAGTCACATTGTGGATTGTTGCTACATTGACATTTTTATTGATGTTCTTAGTTCCAGGGGGTCCGTTCTTATCAGAGAAAGCTCCTTCTGAGGCTACACTGAAGGCTTTAAATGAAAAATATGGACTGGATCAGCCCAAAATTGTGCAATATAA
The DNA here is from genome assembly GCA_035647675.1 of Thermoclostridium sp. Taxonomy (GTDB): domain Bacteria; phylum Bacillota; class Clostridia; order DSM-8532; family DSM-8532; genus Thermoclostridium. The sequence goes on from DASRMZ010000222.1 coordinate 3,508, forward strand.
AAACTATATGGTTAAGTTTTTGCAGGGTGACCTGGGGCTTTCCATTAAACAAAGAGGGCGCACAGTAAAACAAATAATTACCACTGGTTTTAAGGTTTCGGCACGATTGGGAGGACTCTCTATTTTAGTGGCTATATTGATTGGAATACCTCTGGGCAGTGTTGCAGCACTAAACCGTGGGAAATGGTTGGACCAGATTATTATTGTAATATCTACATTTGGGATTGCCGTGCCTAGCTTTGTTGTATCAACGGTATTGATGATGATACTCAGCGTGAAATTGAATTTATTACCCACATATGGTCTTACATCGCCACTTCATTACATCATGCCTGTAATGGCGCTGTCTTTTTATCCTACAGCATATATTTCAAGGCTGATGCGTTCTTCTATGCTTGAGGTTCTTGGACAAGATTATATGAGGACAGCAAAATCAAAAGGTTTGTCACAGTTTGTCATACTTTTTAAGCATGCCTTGCGTAATGCAATCCTTCCTGTTGTAACCTATTTGGGACCGCTCTTAGCATATACTTTGACAGGTAGTTTTGTAGTTGAAAAGATTTTTACTATACCTGGTTTGGGTAATGATTTTATAAGCTCAATTATCAATAGGGACTATACCATGATTATGGGAACCACCATTTTTTTGGCGGCCTTGCTTATAACAGTGAATGTATTAGTAGATATTATGTACAAACTTATTGACCCAAGAATTAAACTAAGATAGGGAGCGATAGTAGCAAATGGATGATATAAAAAAACCATTAAGTTTTCAACCAGATCTATCGGATTTTTTACCTGCCAATAATGAAGAAAAACAGAATCTTGTAACTATGCGTCAAAGTGTGAGCTTCTGGAAAGACGGCTTACGTAGACTGAAAAATAATAATATCGCTATGATAAGTTTGGTCATAATTATAATTGTTATGATTTTTGCCTTTATTGTTCCTAGGTTTTATCCTTATGCATATGAACAGCAAATTAGAGGGAGTGAGAATTTGGCTCCCATGGAGTATTCTGATGCAGAACTTGAACTCAAGGCAGAAGGGACAGCTGTCTTTCCACATTTTTTAGGAACAGATACACATGGGCGAGACACAATGGTGCGACTTATGATGGGTAGCCGTGTATCTTTGCTGGTAGGCATTGTTGCAAGTGCATTGATTTTACTGATAGGTTCTGCATATGGTTCTATAGCAGGATATTTTGGTGGCAAGACAGATATGATTATGATGCGTATAGTGGATGTTATATATACAGTACCAGATATATTGATTATTATTTTACTGATGGTTACACTCAAATATCCTTTACAGGAATTAGCAAATACTGTACCTGCCTTTGAATGGATCAATACTGTTGGAGTAGGACTTATTTGTATTTTTATTGTTTTTGCACTGCTTTATTGGGTGGGTATGGCTCGCATAGTGAGAAGCCAAATTCTGATGTTGAAAGAGCAGGAGTATGTTACAGCTGCACGAGCGCTTGGAGCAAGTCACAGTAGAATTATTAAAAAACATTTGCTTACTAACTCGATGGGCACATTAATTGTAACAACAACGCTTCAAATTCCATCTTCTATTTTTACCGAAAGCTTTTTAAGCTTCATTGGAATTGGCGTAGCTGCACCTATGCCTAGTCTGGGTTCAATGGCAGCGCAGGCTATAGGTGGAATCACATCCTATCCTTATCGGTTGATGGCACCTGCTATAACCATTAGCTTCATTATATTATCATTTAATTTATTGGGCGATGGTTTAAGGGATGCGTTTGACCCAAAACTTAAGAACTGAGGTTATATATAATGAGTGAATTATTGCTTGATATTAAAAATGAATATCTTTCCTTTTTCACACCCGCAGGGGAAGTGAAGGCTTTAAATGATGTTTCAATACAAATGGAACAGGGCGATGTCCTAGGGATTGTAGGAGAAAGTGGAAGCGGAAAAAGTGTAACTGCTTATTCCATCATGGGACTTACAGCATATCCTGGTCGTTTGGTGGGCGGTACCATCGATTTTAACGGTCATAGAATAAATGATATGAGTGAAAAAGAACTGCGTAAAATTCGGGGTAATGAGGTTAGTATTATATTCCAAGACCCTATGACAAGCCTAAATCCAGTATATACTATTGGAAATCAGATCACAGAGGTCATTTTACTTCATACAGATAAGACCAAGACTCAAGCTTATGAACGTGTTATTGAGTTGTTGGATCTGGTTGGCATTAATGACCCCGTTAAGCGTATGAAGCAATACCCCCACGAATTATCGGGAGGAATGCGTCAGAGAGTTATGATAGCTATTGCGCTGGCTTGTGAGCCAAAGCTATTGATTGCTGATGAACCTACAACAGCTTTAGATGTCACCATTCAGGCACAGATTTTGGAGCTGATGATGGATCTAAAGAAAAAAATTGGTATGTCTATTATTATGATTACTCACGATCTTGGGATCGTTGCAAATATGTGTGAAAAGATTGCAGTTATGTATGCAGGCAAAATTGTGGAATTTGGTACTATAGACGAAATATTTTATAATCCTAAACATGAATATACAAAAGGACTACTGAAAAGCATTCCTAAATTGACGGAAAAGGAGCATAAAAAACTGGTGCCTATAGAGGGCACACCCGTTGATATGCTTAATCCGCCTATAGGTTGCCCCTTTGCACCCCGCTGTGATAGCTGTATGAAGATTTGTTTGACAAGAATGCCAGAATATACAGATATATCAGAGAATCACTATAGCGCTTGCTGGCTTTTACAAAAGGAAGCGTTAGAGCAGGGAAGGGATAAATTATGAGCAAACTAGTTGAAGTTCAAAACTTAAAAAAATATTTTCGTGGTGGTGGGAGTTTATTAAAACCCAAATATGTAAAAGCAGTGGATGATGTAAGCTTTTATATAAATAAGGGAGAAACTTTAGGCCTTGTAGGAGAAAGCGGTTGTGGAAAGACCACGACAGGTCGGACATTGTTGAGATTACATGAGCCTACAGAAGGAAAAATATTTTATGATGGGAAAGACATCACCAATGTTGATATGATGCCTTATCGTCGTAAAATGCAGATTGTTTTCCAAGATCCTTATGCAAGCCTTGATCCCCGTATGACAGTAGGAGATATTGTAGGAGAGGCTATTGACATACACAAGCTTGCTGCAAATAAGAGTGAGCGTAAAGATAAAATTATTACTATGCTGGAGCGTGTTGGGCTAAACAGCGAACATGCAAACCGATATCCACATGAGTTTTCAGGTGGACAGCGCCAACGTATAGGTATTGCCAGATCCTTGTCTGTTGACCCAGAGTTTATTGTCTGTGATGAACCTATTTCAGCATTAGACGTGTCCATACAAGCACAGGTGGTCAATATGTTTGAGGAATTGCAGGAAGATATGGGGCTAACATATTTGTTTATAGCCCATGACCTTGGGGTAGTCAAGCATATAAGCAATCGCATAGGAGTTATGTATTTGGGGAAATTGGTAGAGCTGGCTGATAGTTATGAACTGACTTTCCACAGTGTACATCCATACACAAGGTCATTGATTTCAGCTATCCCGATACCTGACCCTATTGCAAGCCGAAATCAGAAGAGAATTATTCTTGAGGGCAATGTTCCGAGTCCAGTCAATCCGCCTTCTGGATGCAGATTTCGTACACGCTGCCAATATGCAACCCAGCTTTGTGCCGAGCAGGAGCCAGAATTTAAGGAAGTATCTTTCGGTCACTTTGCAGCATGTCATCATCTTGATAAGGTTATTTAATTTGTATTAAATGTCTCATTCCATTATGACTTCCGAAAGGGAAAGATATAGAAACAAACACTTAAAGTCATTCTGGATTTGAGCATTATAATAAACACAGTACCATGTACTGAATATTTTTAAGGGGGAAAGTTTATGAAGAGAAAGTTTTCTTTAATGTTAGTTTTAGTTTTAGTCTGTAGCTTATTCTTTGTTGCTTGCACTGATAAGCCTGAAGGCGAAAAGGGTGAAGAAGGAAGCAGTGCAGCCAAGGTGGAAACCCTTGAAGTTTGTGTGGGACCGGATCCTGATACTATAGATCCAGCCTTAAACTCATCTGTGGATGGTGCAACACTTATTATCCATGCATTTGAGGGTCTTATGACACTTGATAAGGATGGAGTTCCAGTATACGG
>DASRMZ010000223.1:0-13072 GCA_035647675.1 Thermoclostridium sp.
CCATTATGCCATCATATATAGTTACACGATGGTTTAGTTGATTTATACGAAAGACATCAACAACCGAGCCACATGCACCTGCTTTTGGATCATATGCCCCAAAATATAGGCTTCTTACTCTTGAATTTATAATAGCCCCAGCACACATGATACACGGCTCAAGGGTTACATACAGATCACATTCGGTAAGATACCAGCTTCCTAAAACCCCGCAGGCCTTTTCAATAGCAAGGATCTCTGCATGGGCTGTAGCAAGATTAAGTGTTTCACGTAAGTTGTGAGCTGCAGCAATTATTTTTTCTTTATGCGTAATAACTGCTCCAACAGGCACTTCATCCTTTTCATAGGCTTTATTTGCTTCTTGTATTGCTCTTAGCATAAACTTGTTAGTCATTTCACAACTCCATATAAAGCATTTTTACCTCACGTAGCACGTACACTTATTATATCAAAAAAAGGTATTATCTAAAAGACTTATGCATATAAATTGAGTGGTATGTACTATTTTAATTTTCAAACGCTGGATTTCCATGTGGCGATATTTTTAGAAAAAATGACAAAGTTGAGTAAGGAGGCATGCTTGTAAATGAAGAATAACAAGAAGGCCCTTTTGATATTGTTGATTATATGTATGGTTGTTTTTATAATGATTTCCAGGAATCTTCAAAAAGAGCTAGATAATGAGCAACCTGAAAAACAACAGCAACCTGTGTATAAGACAAATATTATTGTATACAATACTAGAAATCAAATTATTGAAAAAGTTGATCTTGATGAATATATAGTTGGAGTGGTAGCAGCCGAGATGCCTGCTAGTTTTTCTATTGAAGCTCTGAAAGCTCAGGCAATTGCTGCAAGAACTTATGCATTAGGAAGAGCCATGGGTATTTACGGAAGCACAATAGACAAGCATTACGGAGCGCATGTGTGTACCGATTCAACTCATTGCCAGGCATGGATTCCACAGGATATGTATCAATCTTGGTATCCAAATTCAAATGTGGAAGAAAATTGGGCAAAAATTGAAGAGGCTGTTTATAGTACTAGCGGATTGGTGCTTACATATAACAATGGGATAGTGAACCCCCTTTATCATGCAAATAGTGGAGGAATAACTGAAGATATTCAAGAGGTGTGGAATTCGGTCAGTGAGGTGCCATATCTTAGGAGCGTATACAGCGAAGGTGAAACAGACTATTCAAGCTTTGAAAAAAGTGTAGTACTTACTGGTGGGAAAGTTCGGGAAATATTAATTGAAACTTATCCAGAAATAGTATTCTTAGGTCCTGTTTCGGAAGACGTTGAGGTAGTTCAACATACCGATAGTCTAAGAGCAAAAGAGATAAGGATAGGCAGTATTATAATTCCTGGAACAAAATTTAGGGAGCTATTTTCACTCCCTTCCACAATAATGGAGATAAACTTTCCAAGTGACGATGAGATGGAAATAACAACGTACGGATTTGGGCATGGCGTGGGAATGAGCCAATGTGGGGCAAATGAACTAGCACAAAAGGGGCAGGATTACGAGTATATTCTCCAGTATTATTATACCGGTGTTGAAATAGAACCCATTACTGAACAGATGCAAGCTGAACTAAGCAATTGAAGACTGGCAGAGTAAGTAAATTGAAATAATCAAGTGATGTACCTCCATTTTCCACAAATCATTATTCAAAAAAACCCCTCACATGTATAATTACACTTCCTCTGGCAATAATATTTTTTGGAGGTGGACAATGTGAGTCAAAAAGGTTTTTACAATAATGATAAAGAGTGGACAAAAAAGGTAAAAGAGTTTCTTAAGGAAAGTGGATTTTATATCTTGGTGGTTATAGGATTGTGTGTTCTTGCAGTGGGTGCAGTATATTTTACAACAAATCATCTTATTTCTTCACCAGACCAGTTTGAAAAGAATCTAGTTCCCGATGGTGCTTCCATTAACAATGAAAACGATGGAATTGCTCTTTCGGATGATGACATGGTGGATAAGGCAGCTATTGACGAATTGCAAACTCCTGAAAGGCGGTTTGACTATGAGACTGGTATGAGTATTCCCCCTGAGACAGGCGATGGTACAGGTGATGATATTGTTGCAGAAAACGATGTTATTGATGAAGTACCTAAGGTTGCTATGGAGGATACTGAGATAATCGCAAGCCCTACGGTAGCACCAACTGCGGCACCACCAAAGGATAACAGCGGCAATAAGGCTAAGCCAAAGGAGGATTCCCAGAAAGAGGATTCTCAAGAGGTGATAAAACTATTTGAGAAGACACCAACATTTATATTACCGCTTGAGGGAAAGATTATTACAGATTATGCAATGGATAAACTTTTATACTCAAAGACCCTTGATGAATGGCGAACACATAGCGGAATAGATATAGAGGGACCTAGAGGTGACGCTATCAAAGCTGTAGCGGATGGTTATGTAAAAGAAATTAAGGAAGATCCTTGCTATGGCATCACTATTACTATAGACCATGAAAACGGTTATAAGTCTATATATTCAAATCTTGCAAGTGCCAGCATGGTAAGTGTAAATCAGAAGATTACGGCTGGTGATGCAATATCCAGTGTGGGGAACACTGCCAAATTTGAATGTGCCGATCCTCCTCACCTGCATTTTGAAATGTATAAAAATGACAAGCTAATTGACCCCAAAACAGTTATGCCGTTTTCTGAAAAATAACGAAGGTTCATCAAAAAACATAACCGAGTTAATTATTGCATATAAATATTAACAGAAACACCTCGAGCCAGGCAGGTTCTGATGCTGTAGGAGGGAAACAGTGTGAAACCGTATATTGAAGAAAGGGCCCTCGAGCTGGGAGCATTTATAATTGAAAACAGAACAACTGTCAGGGCTGCCGCCCAGACATTTGGGATCAGTAAAAGTACCGTACACAAAGATGTTACTGAAAGGTTAAGAAAGCTTAATCCAGCCATGGCAAAACAGGTTAAGAAAATTTTAGAAGAAAATAAGGCAGAAAGACACATACGAGGTGGAGAAGCCACACGGATAAAATACAAAAAGGACGAAAAGAAGGCCGGTTAAAAAACCGGTCTTTTTGCTACCCTTGAAACCTGACAGTGTCCATATAAAAATTCTAGTTATTCCTTTTACTGCATTGCACTCAACTATATTATATATTAAACTATTAGAGTACTGAGTTTTAAGGCTTTGCACTATAAAACTCATAGGAAATTAATGGTTTACACTATTAAACACAGCGTTAGTTATCACATATAAAGAGGAGTTGTATATGGACAACACTATTAAGAAAAAACCATTGTTTATAAAGGTTAATCATCAAGACAATGTGATGGTGGCTGTTAAACACGATGGCGTTGAAAAAGGAACCCCCATTTCTGAACATTTAAAAACCATAGAGTTTATTCCACATAGTCACAAAGTCGCCTTAACCGATTTAAAAGCTGGGCAAGAGATAATACGATATGGAGCCGTTATCGGCTATGCAAAGGCGGATATTCCAAAGGGTAGTTGGATTAGTGAGAAAAAAGTAATTCTACCAATGGCTCCAAAGCTTTCAAATCTGCCCATTGCCACTGAAGTTCCCGAACCATTACTGCCGTTAAGTGGGTATACATTTCAAGGCTATAAAAATGACGATGGGACAGTTGGGACAAAAAATATGCTTGGCATTGTTACATGCGTGCAATGCGTAGAGGGCGTATTAAATATTGCTGTTGAAAAAATTAATAAAGAGCTTCTCCCCAAATATCCAAATGTTGATGGGGTAATGCCTATTAACCATAGCTATGGCTGTGGTGTGGCAATAAATGCACCAGAGGCCAAGGTACCTATTAGGACGGTTCGCAATTTAGCATTGCACCCAAATTTCGGGGGAGAGCAGCTTGTCGTAAGTCTTGGTTGTGAAAAGATGCCACCCGACATGCTTGTTCCAGAGGTTGGGGAAGAAAACATTGTAATACTCCAAGACGAATCTGGTTTTAATGCAATGGTTGATACAATTGTTAAGAAAGCCGAAAACATTCTTAAACGCTTAAATAAGCGTAAACGAGAGGTTTGCCCAGCTTCAGATCTTGTAATAGGTCTTCAATGTGGTGGTAGTGATGCTTTTTCAGGAATAACTGCAAACCCTGCTGTTGGTTACGCTGCAGATCTTTTTGTTAGGGCTGGAGCTACCGTCATGTTCTCAGAAGTTACGGAAGTGCGTGATGGAATACATCTGTTAACATCAAAGGCAGCTAATGAAAAGGTCGGAAAGAAGCTAATAGAAGAGATGCAATGGTATGACAATTACCTTGAACAAGGTGGTGTAGGTAGGGATTCAAACACGTCGCCTGGTAACAAAGAAGGCGGATTGGTTAATATTGTAGAAAAGGCTTTGGGCTCAATAACGAAATCAGGAAGCTCAGCAATTTCAGATGTCTTGTCTGCTGGTGAAAAGGTAAAGCCTGACCAAAAGGGATTGATTTTCGCAGCAACACCTGCAAGTGATTTTGTATGTGGCACTTGCCAGCTTGCCAGTGGTATTACGGTTCAAGTGTTCACAACAGGTAGAGGGACAACCTACGGCTTAGCTATGGCGCCCGTGATAAAGGTTTCAAGCCGTACCGACTTAACTGATAAATGGAAGGACTTAATTGATGTTGATGCTGGCAAAATAGTATCAGGTCAAGCAACTATTGAAGAGGTTGGAATGGAAATCTTCAAGCTTATTCTTGAGGTTGCAAGCGGCAATAAAAAGGTGTGGGCGGATTATCATAGTATATATAATGCACTATGCCTGTTTAACCCCGCGCCCATTACTTAATACAAGAAAAACGTCATTCCTAGGATCTACGCAAAATGCCCAACATAGGCTTTTATGACAAAAGGATTTAGCAAGAAAACAACGTCATTCCGAACGAAGTGAGGAATCTTAAACCAAACAGAAAGATTCCTCGATACACTCGGAATGACATTCCGATAAAAAGACTTAGCAAAGGAGAATTATTATGTTAAAAATTGAAGATGTAAAAGGAGTAATACCACCTATAGTAACTCCTGTGGATGCAAATGAAAATGTTGATAAATCAGGTTTACAAAGAGTTATCGACCATGTAATCGATGGGGGTGTTCATGGAATATTTGTGCTCGGAAGCAATGGTGAGTTCTATGCCTTTGATTATGAGAACCAAAAAAGGGCTGTTGAAATTACAGTAGAGCATGTGAATAAAAGAGTACCCGTATATGCAGGAGCAAGTGCTATTACAACAAGAGAATGTGTCAGGCTTGCTAAAATGGCTGAAAAGGTTGGTGCTGATGCCTTAACGGTGCTAACACCCATGTTTATAAATCCAAATGAAAACGAAATGTATGAGCATTTCAAAACAATAGCCGCCTCCACAAACTTACCTGTTCTTCTATATAACAATCCTGGTAAGACAACAAACAATATATCCGTTTCACTATTGGAAAAGCTGTCCAAGATAGACAATATTGTTGGTATAAAGAACACTTCACCTCGTTTTGCACAAACCGTTCAATATATAAATGCAACTAAGGACAATCCTTCATTCAGAGTTTTAAGTGGTGAGGACTATACTATTTTTGGAGCACTTGCCTATGGTGGTTTCGGTTGTGTTGCAGGGACTGCAAACGTTGCGCCTAAATTAGTTGTTGAAATTTATGAAAAGTTTGTCGCTGGTGATATTGAAGGAGCATTAAAGGCTCAATATAAACTTATACCACTTAGAAACACATATGATTATGGTACATTTCCTGTTGTTATGAAGGATTGTATGAACCTTCTGGGCATTGAGGTTGGAAGTCCAGTAAGACCAGTTGGACATTGCACGGATGAAAAACTTGCAGAGATTAAACAGATTTTATTGGATTTGGAGTTAATAAAAGAATAATAAGAACAAATGCAAACAAAGCAACAACACAACAACACATGAGAATCGTTCTTTGTGTTCCACAGCGAAAGGAGAAGCACAATGAAAATAGGATTTATTGGACTTGGAATCATGGGTAAGCCCATGGCGAAAAACTTAATTAAAGCGGGGTATGAATTAGTAGTATCGGATATAGTACAGTCTGCTGTTGATGAGCTGGTGGCTCTTGGCGCAGAATCTGCAGGAAATGGTAAGGAGGTTGCTTCTATATGCAGCATTATTATTACCATGCTTCCAAATTCACCCCATGTAAAAAGCGTTGCCTTGGGTGAGGGTGGTATTATAGAAGGGGCAAAACCCGGATCTGTTCTTATAGATATGAGCTCTATAGCGCCTTTGGCCAGCCGTGAAATAGGCAGCAGCCTTCAAGAGAAAGGTGTAGATATGCTTGATGCACCTGTTAGCGGTGGTGAACCAAAAGCCATTGACGGAACACTGTCAGTTATGGTTGGAGGTAAAAAAGAAGTATTTGATAAATGCTACGATATAATGAAAACCATGGCGGGTTCAGTTGTATACGTAGGTGATATAGGAGCAGGAAACACAGCAAAGCTGTGCAATCAAGTGGTTGTTGCTCTAAACATTGCAGCTGTATCCGAAGCCTTTATGCTTGCAAAGAAAGCAGGAGTTGATCCTGAGCTTGTATACCAGGCAATTAGAGGCGGTCTTGCAGGTAGTACCGTAATGGATGCAAAGGTTCCCATGATGCTCGACAGAAACTTTAATCCTGGCTTTAAAATAGATCTACACATTAAAGACTTAAACAATGTCATCGAAACATCCCACGGCGTAGGTGCACCTCTTCCTTTAACGGCACAGGTTATGGAGATTATGCAGGCAATAAAGCTAGATGGCTGCGGTGTAGAGGACCACTCCAGTATTGTTAAGTATTACGAAAAGATATCAAATATGATCCTAGAAAGAGAATAATCTATTACACAAATTTATAGTAAATTAACCCGTTCTATTCTCTTTATCCATAGAAGAACATATGCACAATAGAATACTCTGTTTTGTCGTAGATAGCACATTTGAAGAAGCACCAGAAATCTGGTGCTTTTTTAAATCAAATTCATAAGGCCCACCGAAGCTCAATGCGTATTTTATTCGTAAAAACCGTGATATTCTGCTCCAGCTGGACGAGTTCACTGCCATGAAGGCCCTTCTCCTGCAGTGCTTTAGCAACCACGTATAGAGTAGTATAATAAAGAATTATTGGCATTATTTGAATACCATACAGAATTTGAATATGTGCTAAAGTTCATCAAATATTCAAATTCTGTATAAATTGAAATATTAAATGTTTACACTATTGACAATCGTATGTACAATATGCACATAAAAGTTGTAAGGAGGCACTTGAAAATTGTACACACATTACAAAAATGTTGTAAAACATATAAAAGATTACTATGAATTATATATTCTTGTTATGCCCGCAGTGATAATAATCCTCCTATTCAATTACATTCCAATGTATGGAGTTCAAATTGCATTTAGGGAGTTCGACCCGTCTAAAGGGTTTATAGGGGGAGAATTTGCAGGGCTTAAGTATTTTATTAAATTTATTAATTCATTTCAATTTACTGATTTAATAAAGAACACATTCTTTTTAAGCTTCTACTCAATATTAGCAGGATTTCCCGTTCCTATAATACTGGCGCTATTTATTAATCAAATTAAAAAAGCTAAAGCTAAGAAATTCATACAAACTGTTTCCTATATGCCGCACTTCATATCGGTTATAGTTTTGGTAGGAATGCTATCCATCTTCCTTTCTCCTTCATCAGGCATTGTTGGGCATGTATATAGAAGCTTCGGCCTTGATCCTATTAATTTTATGGGAGCAACAAAATACTTTAGGTCCATTTATGTATTGTCGGATATTTGGCAGCACTCTGGCTGGAACAGCATTATATACATAGCCGCGTTATCGGCAATAGATCCAACCCTGTATGAGGCTGCGGAAGTGGACGGAGCAAACAGATGGCAAAAATTGATTATGATTGATATCCCTAGTCTTGTTCCAACTATTATTATCCTACTAATATTGAATTCAGGTAATATTATGAATATTGGGTTTGAAAAGGTTTATTTGATGCAAAACAGTATGAACCTTCCTGTTTCGGAAGTTATATCAACATACGTTTACAAAATTGGTATTATGTCAAATCAAATAAGTTATGCTTCAGCAATAGGTTTGTTTAATACTATGATCAATTTTGTATTTCTTGTATTCGTAAATTTTATCTCTAAAAAAACAAGTGATATTAGTCTATGGTAGGAGGAAGTTGAATTGAAGCAACGAAATAATGATTTTGTGTTTAGTTTTCTGATTATATTGATTTGCATAATTATTGTTGTAGTCGTTATATATCCTGTATATTTTGTATTTATTGCATCTGTAAGTAATCCTTCATCCGTAGCGAATGGGAATGTTTGGTTATATCCAAAAGGTTTTACATTGATGGGATATAAGGAAATTATGAAGGACTCAAGAATTTGGGTGGGTTATAAAAATACATTAATATATGCCATTGGAGGTATGCTCATAAGTATGCTTTTCACAATGCCAGCGGCATATGCCCTTTCAAGAAAAGATTTTAAAGCACGTGGGTTTCTTATGCTTTTCTTCACTTTTACAATGTTTTTCAATGGTGGGTTAATCCCAACCTATTTAACTGTTAAAAACTTTCATTTAGATAATACGATATGGGTGATGCTGATTCCATTTTCAGTAAATGTCTATAATATCATTATAAGTCGTACCTTTTTTCAAAATAACATACCTGGTGAATTGCTAGAGGCTGCAAAACTCGATGGATGCTCAAATATTCAGTTTTTCGTTAAAGTTGTTCTCCCTCTTTCAAAAGCCATACTTGCTGTTATTTCACTTTATTACATTGTTGGTTACTGGAATGAATATTTCAAAGCATTAATGTATTTACGTGAGGATAGACTGTATCCGCTTCAAATGGTTTTAAGAGATATTCTTACAAGAAATCAAGCGTATGCTTCAGGTCAGTTAGGCTCTGGTGCTTCAGCAGAGGGCAGCGTGCAGCAGAAAGCCGATCTTGTGAAATATGGTGTAATAGTAGTTTCGACACTACCAATTATTGTAATATATCCACTAATTCAAAAGTATTTTGATAAAGGAGTCATGATAGGTTCCCTAAAAGGTTAATTCAAAAGGCTAATTCTTGTGCTTATAATCCTGTTTAACAGGTTTATAAAAATATATTAAGGAGGTATTTTAAATGAGAAAAAAAAGTATTCTTATTTCTACGGTTTTGACATTGCTGATACTTGCAACAATATTGGCAGGTTGCTCTGGTACTAACTCAGTTCCTGGCAATGGAGATGCGAAAGGTTCAACAAAGGGGCAAGATGTATCATCAGAATCAGTATCATTAAGAGTGATAGCAATTACACACGCATGGACTAAAGATCTTGATGAAATACCGATGTTTAACAAGCTTAATGAGGAAAGTGGTGTTAACATTACTTGGGAGCAAGTCAGAAGCGGATGGGATGAAAAGAAAAACACAGTACTTGCTAGTGGAGATGTTCCGGATGCGTTTATTGGGTGGGGTATAAATGACAGTGATATTTCTACATTCTCTAATGTGTTTTTGCCATTAAACGGCTTGATTGATTCTCATGCACCAAACATTACAAGAATGTTCAAAGAACAACCAGATACTAAAGCGCTGGCTACTGCAAATGATGGGAATATATATGGGCTACCTTCTATAATTCCACACAGACCTAACAGCTTTAACATCCATTCTATCAACCGTGCTTGGTTAGATGAGTTGGGATTAGAAACTCCTACTACATTTGACGAGTTCTACAACGTATTAAAAGCATTTAAGGAGCAAGATCCTAACAAAAATAGTAAGCAGGATGAAATTCCATTTGATTGGGCGCCTGAAAGAGGATTATTTACTGCTATGAGTATGATTGGTGCTTATGGAAACTATGCAGAAGATTTCTCAGGAGATTGGACATCTGCGAAAGATGGGAAATTTGTTTTTCTACCAGAAACAGAAGATTATAAAAAACTGGTTTCATATTTGCACAAACTCTATAGTGAAGGGTTAATTAATCAAGAGGTCTTTACACAGGACTACTCTCAATTCCAAGCAAAATCTAAAGATCCGGATTATGAGATCGTTGGCTCCACCATGGGATGGTCACTCGAAGACAGATTTGGACCTGAATATGCCAAAGACTATGAAGTTTTGTTGCCACTAGCTGCTGAAAAGGGAATAGATCCAATTTGGCCGGCACACCCTGCCAGAACAAAATATCTAAACAATGTCGCACAGATAACAACAAAGAATAAAAATCCAGAGACAACAATAAAGTGGTTGGACGGGTTTTATACAGAGGAAATGTCAGCACAAGGTTACTATGGTTCTCTTGACTTATGTTTGGAAAAACAAGGCGATAAGTACATAGTTCTTCCACCACAAGATGGAATGGGAGCCGATGAGTGGAAGTGGACGAATGCATTGGTTGATGCAGGCCTAATGTATGTATCCCCTGAACTTGATAAAAGAATAATTGCACCTGAGTCAATTACTCAACGTGTGGATCATGATGCGTTATATGAGCCATATTTTCCAAAAAGCGCAGATATGCTACCTATCCTAAAATTCTCTAAAGACGATATGAATGAAATATCTATTATTAAAACTGATATATTAAAAATGGTAGATATAAAATGGGCTCAGTGGATTATAGAAGGTAATGTTGACGCAGAATGGGAATCTTACTTGAATCAACTGGAATCCATGGGTCTTTCCAGGATGAAAGAGATATATCAAGGGTATTACGACAAATATCTCGGGAAGTAAAATTATTTACTTAATTAAATAATTCAATTATACGAACATAAATAATTTTTAGTTTACACCTGTCTACTGCTTAACATAAAGCAGTAGACAGGATATAATAATTTTACAAGTGAGGCTATTATATCCTCAGTCGTAACTTATGTACGTGAAATTTATTTTGCTAGCGCAAAAATGCACAAGCTCGATCATATCATGAATTTGCATAACCATGATATAATAAAAAAAGATGGGAGATAGCATAGATTCGAAGGGAGCACATGATGTGTAGCTTACGAGAGAAGTTGATAAAAAAGAAAACCTTTATCAAATATCTTATTTCTTATATGCTTGTTTTCCTGTTGCCCATATTCATGATATTGTTTTACTTTTATCCAAAAACTACAGATATAATAAAAAAGGAAGCCCAAAACTCCGAAACAGTGCTATTGTCACAAATAAATGACTACGTAAGCATACAAGTAAATGCCTTATTTAATTGTGCATCTGCTATACATTTAGACAGAGATGTAACAAGTAATTTATTCTTTAAAAATAGCGAATTTAATACATTATTAATTATGCAGGAGATGAGAAAAATACTCGGTACTAATCCCTTTATAGAAAGAGCTTTTTTATATAGTGCTTCCAATGGAAAATTTTATTCACATTCTGGAACAATCAATGGAGAGGATTTTGGGAAAAAAGGGAGTAGTTTTTATTATAAAGATTGGGAACAAGGGGATATTTTAAGCTTTTTGAGTCAGGTGACTAACTTGGAAATTCGTCCCTCGGAAACAGTAATACTTCCGTATGGAAATAGAATTAATGCGGTAACATTTATCATACCAATTCCGTTAGGGAGTAATATACCTTATTCAGTTTTAATGATAGTAGTGGAAGAAAAAAGTTTTTTCCCGTTTATAAATAATGAGTTTGAAGCTCATAATGGAAACATTGTTATTTTAGATAATAACAATGTTCCTATTGTTAACAAAGAGGATGCGGAATATCTATACTCAGAGGATTTCTTTTCTTTGTTGGAAGACTTCGATTCAGATGGGGTTCTGCAATCAAACTTACTAGGAATTGAATATATTATTTCGGTTTTGAAATCCGATTCACCTTCTTTTACATATGTGAGCTTGACACCGGTTGAGGAACTTCTAAGTGAGCTTAATAAAACCAAGATAGACACTCTGTTTCTTGTATTTTTAATAGTTGCTGTCTGTTTAATTATAATATGCTTATCTATGAGATTGAATTACAGACCAATTAATATAATAAAGAAGCATATTCTAAGTAAAATATCAGAAGAGCAAGATAGTATTGATGATTTTCAGCTTATTCACCAGGCTATACTAAACCTTCAGAATGAGAACAAGGAATTGGTTAACCGAATTTTATTGAATAAGAATATTGTTTCTGAGTATTTTCTAATTCAATTTGTTAATGGAAATATTGATAATAGAGCCAATTTGATTGATAAAGCTCGCGATTACAATATAATTCTTAAAGAGAAGGTTTGCTGCTTAACCTTTTATGCAGTAGATAGGAATACCCTACAGTTACTAAATGGATTTAATGAAATGCTTAAAATGAATTCAGATTTGTCTTCGGGTTACTTAATTAAAGGGATTAGGCATGAAGATTTTATATTAATTCTGACTTTCGATGTAGAAGATGATATTAAGCACTATTATGAGATGATTTATACTATGATTTCACAAACCGACGGTAATATAAAAATTGGGGTTGGTACTGTTGAGGATGTGTATGATGTAAACAAGGCCTATATTTTTAGCCTTGTTGCACTAGAAAATGCAATATTAGAGGAAGATATTACCATTTTATTCTATGATGAAATAGATTTAGTAGGCAATCACGATTTGATTTCCTTCTTTGATTATGTAAAAAACCTTGAAATGGCAATATATCGAAATGATTTGAAACAAATGCGATTTTCTATGGACAACATAATTAAATTGATAAAAACTAAAATAAATAATGTATTCAAGCTTAGAACTGTATATATAACCGTATACAACCTGTTAATAAAAGAATTGAGAAAATATGATATTGATCGAAGTTTCATTTATGATATTCATGAAATGAAAAGCTTTGATGTTGCAATTGCAGCAATGGACTTAGAAGAGCTTTATCAAATACTATCTAGTAAAATAGGAATTAATATAAAGTCCTCGAATGAAGGATTACCGGATATTGGTGAGATTATTCTTTACCTTGAAGATAATTACTCCGATAGTAACCTCTCGTTACAACATATGGCATCAAGGTGTAAT
>DASRMZ010000224.1:0-12594 GCA_035647675.1 Thermoclostridium sp.
CAAGATGAAATGGATCTTTTCAACAAAGCATTCTGTGAAGTTATGCTAGAAGGAGATTCAAAAGGAAGAGTATTTACCTTCCCCATTCCAACGATAAATATAACTAAAGATTTTGACTGGGATAGTCCAGCCGTGAATGAATTTATGAAGGTTACGTGCAAATATGGTATACCGTATTTTGCCAACTACGTTAATTCTGATTTATCCCCTGAGGATGCTGTTTCAATGTGCTGTAGGCTGAGATTAGATGTTAGCGAGCTTCGGAAAAGAGGTGGAGGTCTCTTTGGTAGCAACCCATTAACAGGTTCAATAGGAGTTTATACAATAAATCTTCCGAGAATAGGCTATTTGAGTAAGACAAAAGAAGAGTTTATAAAGCGTTTGTATGATTTAGCTTGTATCGGAAAAACCTCCCTTGAAATTAAACGAAAGATTATCGAACATCAATCGGAAAATGGGCTTTATCCTTATTCTACGCATTTATTGCGTGATGTGAAGGCAAAAACAGGTCAGTATTGGTACAATCATTTCAATACCATTGGTATAGTTGGAATGAACGAAGCATTAGTTAATTTTATGGATAAAGACTTAACAACTCCTGAGGGTCTGGATTTTGCGTTAGAAATAATGCATTACCTACGAGAGGTTATGGTTGATTTCCAAAAGGAAACAGGGAATTTCTACAATCTCGAAGCAACACCTGCCGAAGGTACATCCTACCGACTTGCTAGAATTGACAAGAAAAAACATCCTGACATTTATACCGCAGGAAATGGTACACCCTATTATACAAACTCATCCCAGCTGCCCGTAGGCTATACAGACGATATTTTTGAGGTTATGGAGCTTCAAGATGAACTTCAATCTCTGTATACGGGTGGAACGGTTCAACATCTGTATCTTGGTGAGAGCATAGAGGATATTGAGGTATGTAAAAACGTGATAAGGCGCTGTTTTGAAAATTATAAAATGCCTTACGTTTCGATTACTCCAACATTCTCAATTTGTAATAATCATGGATACATAAGAGGAGAGCATTTTGCATGCCCGGAATGCGGGGATGAAACAGAAGTTTGGTCACGAGTAGTGGGTTATTTAAGACCTGTAGCCAATTACAACAAGGGCAAAAAAGAAGAGTACTTTGAACGCCGTAAATTTGTAGTAAAAAAAGAGGCTATATAATGTATCACAAATGTTTGTCTTCTCTAAAAAAGATTTTAACAGCAACACATTCTATTTATTGATTATGTAGACGCAACTTAGTATAATGAAAGTACTGGAAGTTGCACAACAAGATGGTAAAAAATCAATTTAAGGAGACAAGCATATGGTACAATTTATTTTAAGCGGCTTTGCCGATGAGATTAATAGTGATCTAAGTATACAGTTAAAGGAGCTGCGGCGTAATAATATATCCTGTATCGAAATACGAGGTGTTAATGGAAGAAATGTTATTGAGCACTCTACGTCTGAGATAAAAGATTTTAAAAAACAACTGGATGATGCTGGAATATCTGTTTCTGCACTTGGATCACCCATTGGGAAAATAAAAATCACTGATCCTTTTGAACAACATTTGGATAAGTTTAAGCATACTTTGGAGTTGGCAGAGCTTTTAGGAACCAAGAATATTCGTATGTTTAGCTTTTTTATTCCTGAAGGGGAAAGCCCGGACCTCTATCGTGATGAAGTTCTTGAAAGATGGCAGGCATTTGTTTCAGAAGCAAAAGGAACGGGAATGATTCTTGCGCATGAAAACGAAAAAGGGATCTACGGAGATAATGCAGAACGCTGCCTTGATATTATTCAATCAATAAATGTTCCAATTGTAAAAGCTGTGTTTGATCCGGCAAATTTTATACAATGCGATGTGGAAACTTATCCTAAAGCTTATGAGCTACTGAAGCCTCATATTGAATACATGCATATTAAAGATGCACTGTTTGGAAATGGGAAAGTGGTTCCAGCAGGATTAGGTGATGGAAAAATTCCAGAAATATTGAGAGATCTTTTTAATACTCAGGATAGGGATATAGTTCTATCTCTGGAACCTCATCTGGGTTCATTTGAAGGGCTTGCAAGCCTTGAAACCTCTATTGACATAAGTAATATGGAAGAAAGTGGCCCAGGGAAGTTTGAAATCGCTGTACAGGCATTAAGGAATATCCTGAAACAATTGGGATACTCCGCTTAAGTAAGTCTTAAATATTAATACTTTTTAAGGAGGGATTAACTTGGATAACGTAAGAATGGGTATTGTGGGTTTGGGAAACATGGGTATTGGACACAGTCGGTATATTACGAATGGTGAAATTTCAGGATGCTCTATTACTGCTGTATGTGATAATAACCCTGAAAGACTGAAGCTTGCATCTGAACAATATCCTTTTCTCAAATTATTTGATAACATTGATTCAATGTTGGAGAGCAATGAAATTGATGCTTTGCTGATAGCTACGCCGCACTACGATCACCCACCGCTAGCAATAAAAGCTTTGAAAAAAGGAATCCATACATTAATTGAAAAACCTGCGGGGGTTTATACCAAACAAGTACTTGAAATGAATCGTGTGGCAGAAAAAACAGATAAAGTTTTTGGAATTATGTATAATCAGCGGACAAATCCTATTTATCAGAAGCTCCGCGATTTAGTTCAATCTGGGGAATTGGGATCAATAAAAAGGACCAACTGGGTTATTGACTGGTATCGTCCACAAAGCTATTATGATTCAGGAGGCTGGAGGGCAACATGGGCAGGAGAAGGTGGGGGCGTTTTATTAAATCAAGATCCCCATCAATTGGATCTGTGGCAGTGGACATGCGGTATGCCGAAACGTGTTCGCGCCTTCTGTGCTTACGGAAAATATCATAATATCGAAGTAGAAGATGATGTAACGGCCTATGTGGAATATGAAAACGGAGCCACTGGCGTTTTTATTACATCTACTGCAATGGCTCCTGACACTAACCGTTTAGAAGTTGTTGGTGACAGAGGTAAGGTAATTATTGAAAACAATTCATTGGTATTTTACCGGCTAAGGGTTCCAGAAAGACAGTTTAATAAAGAGTTTAAAGGTGGTTTTGGGAATCCAGAATGTTGGAAATGTGAAGTTCCTGTTAAACCAGGTTCTGGAGGACAGCACAAGGAAATTACTCAAAATTTTGTGAATGCTATCTTAAAGGGAGAAAAACTGCTTGCTCCTGGGCTTGAAGGAATTAACGGCTTACAGATATCTAATGCAATGCATCTGTCATCTTGGATTGATGATTGGGTGGACATCCCTGTTGATGCCGATCTGTTTTATGAGAAGCTGAAAGAAAGGATTGATTCCTCCACTTATAAAAAAGAAGCACATGAGATAGTACTAGATGTTAAAGGAACACATTGAATGGAAAAATGCTAGTTAGGTAGTTGAAGAAGCATTATTCAAAGGAATTTTTTCTTAATGTTTGTGTCGCAAATGTTTGTCTTCTCTAGACTTCAGAGTTGCATAATGGTAAATAGCAGTGGGAAAAAACTTAGAAATGCATTATAATAGAGTTTAGTCTAAATAAAACTTTGGACAATTCGTAAAAGAGTTGTCCTTTCTGTTGGCTTAGGGAGATAAAATGCTAGTTAAGAAAACACTTTTAAAATTTATCAAAGAGCGCAGAGTTTCCTATATTGCAGGTGTATTAATACTAATAGTTTCGTCATTTATTTCACTTCGTATTCCTAAAGTACTTGGAAATGTCACAGATATGCTAAATACAGGGCAGGGTACGGTTGAACAAATAGGTAGTCTGCTTATGTTAATGGTTGGGCTTGCAGTAGCAGGCTTTATTCTTCGTTTTTGGTGGCGATACTTTCTAGTTGGAAATTGTCGCTATGTTGAAAGTTATTTGAGGGGTAAGCTTTTTAAACATATTCAAACCCTACCAGTAACTTTCTATAACAACCGCCAAACGGGGGATTTGATTGCATATGCAATCAATGACATAAACGCAATACGAAGAGTTTTCGGATTTGGTTTCGTGGCATTAATAGAAGGTGTTTTGATCAACACTGTTTCTATTTATTATATGTCACAGACAATTGAACCGGCACTAACACTTATTGCATTAGGTCCGGTGCCTATAGTTGTGACAATTACAATACTACTAAGGAAAACCATACGAAATAGATTTGTTAAGGTGCAAGAGGCTTTCGCAGCTATATCTGAGAGAGTGCAGGAAAACCTTGTGGGAATTAGGGTTGTTAAGGCATTTGCTCAAGAGAACCCTGAAATGGGGAAGTTTGACAGCTTAAGTAGAAAGAATGTAAAAACTCATATGCGAATGGTTAAGGTTTCGGGTGCTTTAGGTCCTGTTACTGAAGTTTGCTTTGGAGTAAGCTTCTTAGTGTTCATTATTTATGGAAGTAAGTTAGTTGCACAGGAAACAATATCTTTAGGGGACTTTATAGCTTTCAACACCTATATGGCTGCTATTATGAGACCTGTCATAAACATAAGCAGGATTATAGAGGTTTGGCAGCGAGGAGCTGCATCGGCAAACCGGCTTAATGACCTTTTTAGTGAAAAAAGTGATATTTCAGATGGCGATGAATCAAATATTGAAAATTATGATATAGAAATTAAAAATCTAACATTTACATATCCACAGACCAATACTCCTGTTTTCAAAGACATAAATTTGACCATCCCGTCAGGGTCAACCCTTGGGATTATCGGAAAAACTGGCAGTGGAAAAACAACAATCGCCAATCTTTTGTTAAAGCTGTACCCAGTTTCAGATGGACATATATATTTAAATGGCATCGATATTAATGAAATTTCTTTAGAAACATTACGAGAAAAAATAGGGTTTGTACCCCAGGACAACTTTCTTTTTTCTACAACGATAAAGGATAATATAAGTTTTTATCATGGAGGCATTACTGATGAAGAGGTCGAGCAGGCGGCAAAAATGTCAAGTATATATGATAGTATTCTTGAATTCCCTGAAGGCTTTGATACCGTTGTTGGAGAGCGAGGTGTTATGCTCTCAGGTGGTCAGAGACAAAGAGTGTCAATTGCCCGTGCATTAGCTAAAAACCCCTATATATTGATTTTGGATGATAGCCTATCGGCTGTTGATACAGAAACAGAGAAAGAAATAATAGGTAATATAAAGAATGTTTTAAAGCATAGAACTGGAATAATTATTTCTCATAGGGTTTCAGCTGTAATGTATGCAGATAATATAATTTACCTTGAAGACGGTTCCATTATTGAACAGGGCTCTCATCAGGAGCTTATGGAGCTGGGAGGAGTGTATTCTAAGGTTTATGTATCACAGTCCGAAATGTCTGACGAGGACATGGGGTGAAGGAGTCTATGTAAATTCGAGCATAGACTTTAACTGATGAAAAGATTAGTGCAAGGGATCTAGAAAAATAGCAATTAAAGAGGAACTGCTGAAATATGGGAGAGAAGGAATGACTGGTATAAAAAATAAGCGGCAAAATAAAAACCAAGATGGTGTCTACAGTAAAAAAGCTAATGTTAGTAGGCTTCTGTCCTATTTTAGACCTCATAAGCATCAAATCGCCCTATCAGTTATAATGGCTTTTGTCATTAATGCAACAATATTGATAAAACCGAGGGTCTTACAACAGGTTATTGATGATTACTTGGTGCTACAGGTTTATGACTCAGCAGCGATAAAGAGACTTGCATCCGCCTTTTTTGGTCTTATATTGTTGGGGGCAGTACTGAATTATTTGCAAACCATTTTGCTTAATTATGTAGGTCAGAATATAATTCACAGGCTCCGTACAGATTTGTACAATAAAATTCAAAGAATGACAATGAAGTTTTTTGATTCATTTTCATCCGGAAGACTTTTAACGCGAGTGACAAACGATGTAGAAGCGCTAAATGAACTATTTTCAGGGGTCTTAGTAAATTTATTTCGTGATGTGATTATGATTATTGGGCTCATCTGGGTTATGTTTTCTATGAATACAACCTTGGCAATAGTTGCGATATCTGTTGTACCGGTAATTGCAATAATTGCAGTAATATATCGTAAGGCAGCAAGAAAGAATTTCATCCAGATGAAAAAGATGATAGGCAGAATAAATGGTTTTCTGGCTGAGAATATAAGCGGAATGAAAATAGTACAAATTTTTCATCGTGAAAAACAAAAATTTGATGAGTACAGAACGCTTGAAAAAGAATATTTCAAGGCAAGCTTTAGAGAAGTTATACTAAACAGCTTAGGACGACCTGTGGTAGAAGTAATTAATAATCTTGCTATTGCTGCACTTGTTTGGGTAAGTGCTGGAGAGATAATTTCAGGTGCCTATGAATACGGGGTGTTATATACCTTTATTACATATGTAAGGGAGTTTTTTAAGCCAATTAATGAGATTGCAGATAAATATACCGGATTACAATCGGCAATCATTTCTTCCGAAAGAATATTTGAGATTATGGATATAGACGAGAACACTGAAGATTTGGAATCTGGCATTAGCTGTGAAAATCTCAGGGGAGAAATAGAATTTAAAAATGTTTGGTTCGCCTATAATGATGAAAACTGGGTACTTAAGGATGTAAGCTTCCATATAGAGCCTGGGGAAAATGTTGCTTTTGTAGGCTCAACAGGTTCAGGAAAGTCAACTATAATCAACTTAATGGCGCGTTTTTATGATATTCAAAAAGGTGAAATATTAATTGACGGTGTAGATATAAAAGAATATTGTCTGACTGACTTAAGAAGAAAAATAGCGGTAGTACAGCAGGAAGTATTTTTGTTTACTGGTGACATAGCATCGAACATTCGGCTTAATCATGGGGAGCTTACAGATGAAGATGTTGATAGAGCGGTAAAAGTAGCCTGTGTCAATGATTTTGTTGATTCTTTGCAAAATGGTATAAAATCAGAGGTAAAGGAAAGAGGAGCTACATTTTCTTCAGGTCAGCGGCAGCTCATTTCCTTCGCCCGAGCTATCGTACTAAATCCGGCGGTTTTGATCTTGGATGAAGCCACAGCAAATATAGATACTGAAACAGAAGAGATGATACAAAGGTCTATGCAGAGTGTAACTAGTGGCAGGACGTCTATATTTATAGCTCACCGTCTGTCTACTATACGTCAGGCAAACCACATTTATGTTATTGACCATGGACGGATAGTTGAACAAGGAGAACACGATACTTTAATGAGCTTAGACGGGCAATACAAACACCTAATTGAATTGAGCCTTAAAAGTACCAATGAACCTACCTTTGTTTCGTAAAATAACTAAGGTTCCAGTCTGGTTGGATTGACTTTGTGAACCTAAGCTTATAAATAAAATGCAATTATAATACAGAACAAACAAGCACTCGACCCCCCTGATTCACATAGGATGGATTATATGTAAATCTAAAAAGAAACAGGGGGTATTTTTATGAAAAAATTAAAGTATCTCATTATTGGTGGCGATATGAGAAATTTCTATCTTTCTGAATTATTAAAGAAAGAATATCATCGTGTTGAAATATATGGATTTGACAAGAAAAATAACGTTCCAAGTAAGAATTTGACTCAAGTATCAGCCGACTGTGATATTACTGTTTGTGGTATACCACTGTTATCCCCATCGGGGTTTATTAACATGCCTTATTCAGAGGAGACTCTTTCTTCTAGTACCCTATCTGAGGTGATTCCTAAACAAACGCTACTAATAGCAGGCAAAATAGACAAGGAAACAAGGCAAAGCCTTAAAAATAAGGATATAGCCTATGTCGATTTACTTGAACGGGAAGAGATGGCGGTACTAAATGCGATACCAGCAGCAGAAGGAGCCGTTGAGTTAATTATAAAGTCCATACCAAGGACAATACATAGCAGTAGAATATTGATTTTGGGCTATGGCAGGATTGGTAAAGTATTAGCAAGAATATTAGCTGGTTTTAATGCTGAGGTTTGGGTTAGCGCTAGAAAGTTTTCTGACTTAAGCTGGATAGAAGCTTGTGGTCATAGGCCTGTTCATCTAAATGACCTAGAACGTTATGTTTCAGATATGAATGTAATAATAAACACAATAGCACATCAATATATCACCCCTGATATATTAAATAAGATACGTACAGATAGTTATCTAATAGACCTGGCATCTGTTCCTGGAGGAATTGATTTTGAGTATGCCAAAAAACTTGGTCTAAAAACTGACTGGGCACTTAGCCTACCGGGAAAAGTGGCACCGTTAACAGCCGCTGAGATCATTAAAAAAACCATTGATAATGCGATATCCGAAAGGGGTAGGAAAAGATGAGTATAGCAGGTAAGAAAATAGGCTTTGGATTGACAGGTTCTTTTTGCACTCTTGACAAGGCATTAGTACAAATGGAAAGGCTAGCCTTTTTAGGCGCTGATATACTTCCAGTTGTGTCTTATATGGTTAAATCTACAGATACGAGATTTGGATCTGCACAGTATTTTCTTGATAAAATTAGGATAATCGCAGGAAAAGATTATATAGATACAATAGTTAATGCCGAACCCATTGGTCCATCAACAAAACTTGACCTTATGGTGGTGTTACCTTGTACGGGAAATACACTATCAAAACTTGCAACGGGCATAACAGATACCCCGGTAACAATGGCTTGTAAAGCGCATTTAAGAAATAACAGACCCCTTCTTTTAGGTATCGCTACAAATGACGGTTTAGGATCAAATGCAAAGAATATTGGATTGCTACAAAACACGAAAAATATATTTTTTATTCCTTTTAGGCAAGATAGTCCTGAAAAAAAGTATACCTCACTAATATGCCGCATGGATTTATTCATCAATGCAGTAGAAGCATCTCTTGAGGGAGAGCAAATACAACCTGTACTTGTGTAGGGCATTTTGTGAAGCTGTGTAATATAGGCTTGAAATTCCACTTGTATAGGGGAAATCCTTATGTTAATCTAATAGTGGAAATCTTATTAGTTCAGCTAATTTTAAACACATTCTATGTTTCCTGGGGTTGGTGTTCGGAGGCTTCTGATTTTATGGAAAAATATTTCCCTGACATGTGGATTCAGATTCCAGTCAATGATAATATTAAAGGTAAGGCGGTTTTTTCTACAAGGCATGGGGGCATGAGCAATGCTCCCTATAACTGGTTGAATTTAAGCTTTTATAAAGATGATTGCCAAGATAATGTAAGGGGAAATTTTAAGCTTCTATCTGAAAATGTGGATATACCCTTAGAATGCATGGTTTTAACAAAGCAAGTACATGGATCAAGAATTTGTGTTGTTGATAAAAGTCATGCAGGTATGGGGATTTTAAGACAAAGAACATTTGGTGAATGTGATGGACTTATAACGGCGGACAAAAATGTGGCTCTTGTAACCTTTCACGCCGATTGTGTCCCTGTATATTTATATGACATCAATAAGAAAGTAATTGCCCTTGTGCATTCGGGATGGCGAAGCACATTGCAAAGGATATCGTCAAAAGCATTGAAAGCTATGAAGGATACTTTCGATTGTAAAAGTGAGGATATTTATGCTGTTATTGGACCTTGCATACAAAAATGTTGTTTTGAAGTAGGAAGAGAAGTGTATAAGAGCTTTTTGGATATTTTCCCTGAAAGCACCAACGCCTTTATAAAAAGGGGTAACAAATGGAACATTGACTTAGTTGATATTATTAAAAAAACATTGTTAGATAAAGGGCTAGAGCATTCACATATTCAAGATGTTAATAGATGTACTGTTTGTGAAAAGGAGTATTTTTTCTCGCATAGAGGTGGAAAAGGAATAAGCGGAACAGCAGCAGCTATTTTTATGATGTATGAATGAGGTCTTATATGAGGAAAAATATAGTATATGTGATCATTTTCATTATTATATGCATGGTTTTGCCATTGACGGGTTGTGCTTCAAGTGAAGTGTTTGTTGAAGGGCCTGTCATTTTGCCAACCATAAATGACAAACCAGTAATGACTGTTACTGAAAAGATTGAGCTCATTGATGGGGGACCTGTTTCGGGAGGAACACTCACGCTTGTAACCGAGCCGATAGACTCCATGAATCCGTTTACAACTACAAATAAATATGTAAATTATATATCCTGCTTTATATACGAATCATTATTCACTCAGCTAAGCGATAGTAGCTATAAGAAGTATTTAGTGGCTGATTTTAGCAACGAAAACTTCAAGGTTTTTAGCTTTACACTAAATGATGGAGTCAAGTTTCATGATGGAAGTGAATTAACCTCATATGACGTTAGGTTCACGTTAAGAGAAATGGAGAAGTATGCTTCTTCCTTTTATAAAACCGACATAATAGAAAATATTGTGGATTTTAATATTATCAGTAGTTCCAAATTTGAAATAACACTGAAGGAGCCAGATAAAGAATTTATTAAGAAGCTAACATTCCCTATATTGTCACAGACCCATGAACAAGAGCAAGATATTAATGGTACAGGTCCATATAGCTTCCGCTCTATATCCGATATCGAATTAAAGCTTGTCAAAAACGATGATTGGTGGTACTCAAATACGTATTTTGACAATGTAGTTTTTAAAATATGTAACGAGGATGAGATGCTGGATGCATTCCAAGATAATATAGTGGACATTGCTTTTGTAAAGAATGTGAATTTTTCTAAATACCAGTACAGAACGGATATTGATTATAGGGTATTCCCGTCAGGAGAAGCTAATTATCTCTACGTTAATCCGAATAGTATATTTGGACAAGCTAACCGGCAAAGCACATTATTTAGCTATGTAGCAAACAGTCTGCATGATTTAAATCTTGGTCAGGTTCAATATTTTGAACAATACATATCAAGCTCAATTGACATCGATGGTTTTAGAAGTGAGCTGATAGAATCGGGCTTTATATATAATGAAAAGAATAATGAATTTACCTATAATAGAAAGCCGTTAGGCGTAGTATCAATTGCTGTTCCTTATCAGGATATTCCAAAGCTTCATACTGCAAATTTTATAGTAAACATATTGGGGGATGCTGGAATAACTGCTGAAATTGTAACCATTAACAAAAAATATTTTAGTTCAGAAATTCATAGTGGCAAATATGATTTATCACCAATATCTGAAGACTTTAAACCGTGGGAATCTTTAGATGAGAATTTAGAAAGAATACAGCAGGATTTTAGATATGGGAGGGATAATGCCTTCATCTTACCTTTATACCGCAACCAGCAAGCTGTTTTGTTTAAAAATGATATTCGTGGTGAGAAGACCTCGAATTATTGGAACCCGTACCAAGGCTTCCATTCATGGTACAGACCTGGTATAGAGGAAGGTAAAGTGAAAAAGTAACACCGTAAAATACTCAAATAAAAAGAAATTATGGAAACATACATAAACCGAGAAGATATTATATTGAAGCCAATAGATAAAGATAATCTTTACCTATTAAAATATTGGTATGCACAGATTAACTCCTTTGGATTTGCTACTGGAGGAAAAAGTGTTGAGGAAGTATTACCTACAGATAAAAACTCTTTTATATGGGGGATATTTATCAAGGCAGAAAACAGATGTATTGGTGCTATAATCGGTGATTGTAGACAGGTAAAGGTACCTGTGCTTTGGATAAAAACATTTTTGATTGATACTGCCTGGCAAAGAAAAAAATATGGGACACATTCATTTAGTATTTTGTGTAATCATGCTACCCAGCAGCTTGGAATAAAACGTGTATATGTTTCGGTATCAAAAGAAAATATCGGTGGGGTAGCATTTTGGAGAAAAATGGGCATGACTTGCGTAAAAACCATACGTAGTGGTGAGTCAATGGGGAGCATATTAATATTTGAAAAGGTTTTATAATAATGAAAAGACCCATGTTGCATATCGCAATAGCTTATAGCTTAGGAATAATACTTGCTTGGTATATTAGGCAGGTTTTCATCATTATGGTAATTTTTCCCGTATTAATGTTTGTTTATTGGTATAGTGTAAAGAAAAAAGTCCCCTTCGAGAAGTATTTATTACTGTGGGGGCTATTTATTATATGTGGTTATGCTAATTATGCATTTCGGTATACAGTTCTAACCCAGCCCTTTGAACCATATTATGAAAACCACGTTTCAATGATAGGATATGTTAATAGTGCTTGTGAATTAGACCAAGATAAAGCATCCCTTGATTTTTATGTAGAGAATATAGGTAGTACGAAGGACTCTGAAAATACTGACATTGGCAATGCAACTACAAAACCATACATAGGGAGAAATGTACGTATAAGTATATATGGAGTTAGCTCCATTGAGGATTATTCTTTAGGGGCAGAGTTTCTAATAGATGGTGAGCTTAGGCGTCCCGATGGCTCAAGGAACCCTGGTGGATTTAACTATGAAAACTATATATTCTCAAAAAATATTCCTGCTACATTATCTTTAAATGAAAGTCAGCTTTCAAAAACTGGAACAGATAAAAAGTTATTTTTGAAGGGCTTCGGGTTAAATATCCGCCAATACATACTGACATCTTTGGATAAGTACCTATCGTATGAAAAGTCAGGTCTAATGGCAGCAATGATTACAGGCTATAGGGGTAATCTTACCGAATCAATGGAAAATGCCTTCAGCGCTTCTGGA
>DASRMZ010000225.1:0-7997 GCA_035647675.1 Thermoclostridium sp.
GTATAATAAGATAACTGGAAGTAGTATAAGATTCTAAGGGGGCAAATGATGCGTAGCTTGTGGGCGAAATTTATAAAAAGAAAAACCTTTATCAAATATCTTGTTTCTTATATGCTTGTTTTCCTTCTGCCCATATTCTTAATATTGCTCCATTTCTATCCTAAGACTACGGATATAATAAAAAAGGAAGCCCAAAACTCAGAATATGTTCAGTATTTTAAGCGAGCGATATAACAAATTATTAAGGTTTTAAAGCTATTTAGTATTACGAGAAAGCAAAAAAATGAAATTTGAAATGAATGTAACCTTGGAGGTTCTAAGATTATTTGATATAAGAAAGGAAGATTAAGATGGGTATAATATCCAAAGAGAAAAATCAGCTTATATGGAAAATGAATGGGGAAAAGTTAGTTATTGAACCATGGGGACGCAACAGTTTTAGAGTCCGTTCCAGAATGATGGGCGAAATAATGGATACTGATTTTGCACTTTTGCCCGCAGAGCAAGTAGATGCTCAGATTGAGATGTCTGAGGATGAAGCAACCATAACAAATGGGAAAATACGTGCTGTAATAAGGGAAGTAGGCTGGTCCCAAAATTGTCAGATTAGTTTTTACAATGATAAAGGAGACTTGCTGCTTCGGGAAATAGGGCAACAGGGGGCTCTCAATTTAACACCTCGCAAATTTAAACCCATTATTGGTGGAGATTTTCGTCTGACTATGTCTTTTGAGAGCAATGAAGATGAAAAACTATATGGGATGGGGCAGTACCAACAAGAGATTTTAGACATAAAAAATTGTAGCTTTGAGCTTGCACATCGCAATTCCCAAGCAAGTGTTCCTTTCGTGTTGTCCAGTCTTGGGTATGGCTTTTTATGGCATAACCCTGCCATAGGAAGAGCAAATTTTGCAAGAAATAAAACTGAATGGTATGCAGAAAGCACAAAACAATTGGATTATTGGATTACGGCAGGAGATACACCTGCAGAGATAGTAGAGGCATATGCTGATGTTACTGGTAAGGTTCCTATGATGCCAGAGTATGGTTTGGGTTTTTGGCAATGTAAACTAAGATATTATAATCAGGAACAGCTATTAGAGGTGGCTCGTGAATACAAGCGAAGAAACCTCCCAATTGATGTTATTGTGTGTGACTTTTTCCATTGGCCTAAAATGGGAGACTTCAGGTTTGATGAAGAATTTTTCCCAGACCCAAAAGCCATGGTGGACGAACTAAAAGAAATGGGTATTGAGTTAATGGTTTCAGTTTGGCCTCAGGTTGATCTTGAAAGTGAAAACTATGAAGAAATGAGAAACAAAGGCCTACTAGTAAAGCCGGAGATGGGCGTAAATATTAGCATGCTTTTTGGCGGCTACAGTAACTTTTTCGATGCAACAAATCCAGAAGCACGAGAGTTCGTTTGGGAAAAATGCAAAAAGAATTATCATGATTATGGCATTAAAATCTTCTGGCTTGATGAAGCAGAACCTGAATTTAGTGTATATGATTTTGATAACTACAGATACCATATAGGCCCAAATGTTCAAATCGGCAATATATATCCGCAAGTGTATTCCAGAGCATTCTATGACGGCATGAAAGAAGAAGGGCAAGAAAACATCATAAATCTTGTTCGATGTGCCTGGGTAGGAAGTCAACGGTATGGTGCTTTAGTTTGGTCAGGTGATATTCACTCTAGCTATGATGATTTTCGAAAACAAATATGTGCTGGTTTGCATATGGGCATATGTGGTATTCCGTGGTGGACAACTGATATTGGAGGATTCCATGGTGGAGACCCTGATGATGAGGGCTTTAGAGAGCTGTTAGTAAGATGGTTCCAATATGGAACATTTAGTCCCGTTATGAGATTGCATGGCGATAGAAAACCTCAAACAAAACTATACGGTAAAGATGGACGCCCAGCGCTATTTACCGGCAGCAAAAACGAAGTTTGGAGTTTTGGGGATGAAGCCTATGAGATTTTAAAGAAGTATATGCAATTTCGGGAAGTTATGCGACCTTATACTCGTGAACTTATGAAGCAAGCTCATGAAGATGGTACTCCTGTTATGCGTACTATGTTTTATGAATTCCCCGAGGATGAGAACTGCTGGGAACTGAAAGATCAATATATGTACGGAAGTGATATTTTAGTGGCACCAATAGTTTATGAAAATAAGACTAGTAGAGAGGTATATTTACCCAAGGGAGCTAAGTGGACTAATCTACACGATGGGAAAGAATATGATGGAGGACAATCTATTCTTGTTGAAGCACCTCTAGAGGTTATACCAGTTTTCACGCGCGACAATAAAAAAGCCCAATGGATTGGTATAATATAGGTTTTATTGTGGTTGATATCAACACAGGGGGACTGCTCTTATGTGTTCGACATTAGAGGGTGGTTCCCCTATGTTCTTGTCCCTTTACGCATCGCAAATTATCTAATAGCAAGGTTTTTGCTCTTTGTATAAAATTCGTTTGCATTCTGTTACAATTATGGTAATATAAAAAGAGATCACGCCACTGCATATTACAGCCCTATGTGGTATAATAATATCACAAGCGAGGTTATTATATACCTTCGACGGATCTTGCGTTTGTGCAATCTTTTTTGTTACCGCAAAAAACATATGCACAATTAAATCATAAATATTGCTGCTGAACTATTTATGATTTAATATCCTCGTTACCGAGGATATTATACGCCTCCGGCGGAATTGATTCGCGTGCGAACTTTTCGGCTTAAGCCGAAACGCACATGCGCCATTATATCATGTAATTTCTTTGAAATTCATGATATAATATTCAAAGTGGTGGAAATGTTTTGTACTCCGTTGTATTTACGGTGGGGAATATGTCTGCGTGTAATTATTCGTGGGTATAATAAATTTACTTGTGATATTTAAAATACATAATGGTAAGGGGTTGTCTTCATTGGGTCTTGGACTTGATATCGGTATTGACTTAGGAACTGCATCGGTTTTAGTTTATATAAAAGGTAAGGGCATAGTCCTAAGAGAACCTTCGGTTGTAGCAATTGATAGAAATACAAATAGGATGCTAGCAGTAGGTGAGGAAGCCCGCAAAATGTTGGGTAGAACACCTGGTAACATTGTTGCGATCAGACCATTGCGTGAAGGTGTTATTTCAGACTATCAAGTGACCGAACGAATGCTTAAATATTTATTAAACAAGGTATGTAAAAGCAGCTTATTCAAGATATTTAAGCCTAGAGTTATGATATGTGTCCCAAGTGGAGGCACTGAGGTTGAAAAGCGTGCTGTTGAAGATGCTGCTATTCAAGCAGGTGCACGAAAGACATATCTTATAGAAGAACCTATTGCTGCGGCCATTGGTGCAGGAATTGACATTACAAAGGCGTGTGGCAGCATGGTAGTGGACATCGGTGGTGGTACAACAGATATAGCAGTTATTTCTTTGGGTGGAACTGTTGTTAGCACATCTACAAAAATTGCTGGTGATAAATTTGACGAAGCAATTGTTAGATACATGCGAAAGAAGCACAATATTATGATAGGTGAGCGTACTGCTGAAGAGATGAAAATGCAAATAGGCACCGCATATCCTCGACCTGAAGATGTAGTAATGAACGTAAGAGGTAGGAATTTAGTATCGGGTCTTCCTAGAAACATAGAGATTACCTCATCAGAAATAATGGAAGCGCTAGAGGAGCCTGTTTCAAGCATTATTGATTCAGTGCATTCAGTGCTTGAGAGAACACCTCCTGAATTGTCTGCAGATATCAGCGACAGGGGTATAGTAATGACGGGTGGCGGAAGTCTTGTTTATGGACTAGATAAGCTTCTTCAACAAAGAACTGGCATCAATGTTTTAATCGCTGAAGATGCGGTTTCCTGTGTTGCACTTGGTACAGGAAAAGTACTTGACAATATTGAGATTCTTGAAACAGACAGAATGGAGACATCCAATTATAGAAGATAATATTTCCCGTTGTGTCGCAGACATAGCTGATAATTAAGATTCCATTTTCACAATACAATTACAAAGATAGGAATAATCACAAGACTGCTTTAAAAAAAAGCGGTCTTTTTTGACAATAACATTACTTTTTCATTATTTATTTGCCTCAATTGCCGATAACAACTATAGTAGGCTTTTGTGATGTAACCTTAATAAACATTAACAGAGCCAAAAAACAGAACTTCGCAAAACGAGCTATAGGAATATATTATATGTAGAGGGAAATAATAGCATGGTAAAAGGGTTATATACTTCTGGATGGAGCATGTTGGCGCTAAATAAAAAAATGGACGTTATAAGCAATAACTTAGCAAACGTGAACACTTCTGGCTATAAAAAGGATATAGTAGCCCTAGAGGGGTTTCCTAAGATTTTAGCGGATAGAATACACGATAACACCGACATCCCAAGAGGGGTGCCAGTTGGCGAATTGTCATTTAGTAATGATGTTGGAGAGGTTTATACAAACTTTGAGCAGGGTAACCTTGTAAAGACAAACAATCGCTTTGATATGGCTATAAGAGATGAAGGTAGAGCTTTTTTCACAATCGCCAAACCCAACGATAACCAGCAATACTATACGCGAGATGGTAGTTTTACACTAAATGCATATGACCAGCTAGTAACTGCTAAAGGCTATACTGTTTTAGGACAAAACGGTGCTATCCAGCTAAATAGCAGCGATTTTGCTGTATATAACGATGGCACTATTATTCAGGACGGACAGGTTATTGACAGTCTTTTAATAACACAATTTCAGGACCCTACTGCATTAGCTAAGAATGGTGAGAACCTCTTAACAGGTGGTGCGGCTCAAGAGGGCTTTACAGGTACAGTCCTACAAAGCACCATTGAACAATCTAATGTTGACGTTATAAGAGAAATGGTGGATATGATAGCCCTGATGCGTAGTTACGAAGCAAATCAGCGTATTATAACATCCATTGATGAAACTTTAGATAAAGCAGTCAATGAAGTAGGCAGAGTATAGAACACAATTTTATATAAAGAATACGAGGGTGATAGCTATGATGAGAGCACTTTATACTGCAAGCGCAGGCATG
Source organism: Thermoclostridium sp. (assembly GCA_035647675.1). GTDB lineage: Bacteria > Bacillota > Clostridia > DSM-8532 > DSM-8532 > Thermoclostridium. Next base: position 5,076 of record DASRMZ010000225.1, read on the forward strand.
AAAGCAATGCAATTTAATGTAGACACAATCTCGAACAATTTAGCAAATGTAAATACATATGCATACAAAAAGGAAAGAGCTGAATTTGAAGATTTGCTATATGTCACCATGGAAAGGGCATATATGCTAGATGAAGGCGGTCGTCCAGCTAACCTTCAGGTTGGCCATGGTGTAGTTACCAGATCAGTGACAAGAGATTTTACATCTGGAAGCTTGATGCATACAGAAAATCAATTAGATTTTTCAATTGTTGGAGATGGATTTTTTAGCATACTATATTCTGACCAGAATATACACTATACACGTGATGGTAGCTTCAAGCTTTCCATTGTTGAGGACGGTAATATGCTTACAACGGCCAGAGGTTACCCTGTTCTTGATGAAAATGGAGAACCAGTTTATTTTGACTATCCGCTAGAACAGATGATTATTTCCGAGCAAGGAGATGTTAACTACCGGGATGAAGACGGTTTTATTATACCGACAGGTCAAAGGATAGGTATTTTTAAGTTTAACAACCCACAAGGTTTAGAGTCCATAGGTGGAAATATGTACTCTGAAAACACTGCCTCGGGTTTTGCGGTTTTCGATTCAGAAATGGGAGAGCCCAGTATTGTAAAACAAGGGTATATAGAGGCGTCTAACGTACAGATTGTAGAAGAGATGGTGAATTTAATTACAGCACAACGTGCGTATGAATTGAATTCAAAGGCCATTACAACATCCGACGAGATGATGGGTATTGCTAACAACTTAAAAAGGTAATGTAAATCCTAAATGATGCTTTTGGTCAAGGAGACGTATATGAAAATAGAAGGTCTTGGCACTACAAATATTGATAACGCCATCAATGCTAAACAAATTAGTACAGACACGGCATTTGAGGATATGCTAAAGAAAGCATATACCGAAGGAGATAAGGAGCAGTTAAAAGAAGTATGTAAAGAATTTGAAGGTATTATGCTCAATATGATGTATAAACAGATGAAAAAGACTGTTCCCAAAAGCGATCTTTTTGAACAAAGCGCTGGCCGAGAAATATTTGAAGAAATGCTTGATGAAGAGCTAATGGATGATGCTACGCAAAGAGGGGTTGGTGTTGCAGAGGTTTTATATAAGCAACTAAGCCTAAACCTTGACAATATGTATGAAATAAGTGATGAAGATAACTTGCACAGCCAAGATGCCACAATAAACGATGAATACAAAGCAAACAGCAAAGACATGACCAACAGCACGGAACATTTAAAATAACAAGGCACATTAATAGGTGGTTATAAACAAAATAATTAATGCGTATAAGAAATATGAGAGATTTACTAAAACTAATAACATTTCTTTTCATAGTATTTATTTTCCTTATTGGCCCATTCGGAGAAAGTCAGCAGCAATTTCTCGGTGGGTCGTATTTGTATGAAGAAAAAAACCCTTCCCCAACACCAGTTTCTAAAAAAGAGTCAGTTATTTATACTAAAAAGCAAATTGAATACGAGGGCAATCCCCAGGTTTTGCACATTATTGAGATCGATTTATCAAATCCCCAAGTAAAGGTGCTTCCTGTTCTATCTAAAGATAGTGTATTTGGGTTTGAATATCTATCGGAGATTAATGAACGCTATAATGCAACAGCGACAGTTAATGCTGGCTTTAATTACCCCTATGGTCAACCCTCTGGTTTGCTTATTCAAGATGGCAAAATACTTAGCTCAGCTAAAGGTTATGGAAGAATACTTTTAATGAGTGATAAAAAGGCATGGTTTAGCAAGTCACCATTAAAGGTTTGGGTAGGAGATGGGGATTATATGCTTCCTGTGGATAGTGTAAACCCTTACCCTGAACAAAAGGGTATTCTTATTTTTACCCCCGAATATGGTATCACAAATCGCATAGACACGAAACACACAGTATCTGTGGTAAGAGCTGGTATAGTCGAATCCTCACAGGTTGTTTTAGGTGAAACACAAATACCTAAGGATGGTTTTCTAATTACCGATCTAAGGGTTGAAAACTCACCATTACTCAATCTTTTCGAAGGGCAGAATATAGAAGTAATGCTTGAGTCAGAAATGCTCTTTAAAACAGAAGCAACGCTTGAATCAGAAACATCCCTTGATCCAAAAGTAGATTCTCTTTATCATTCCCAACAACTAATAATTGAACAAGGCTACCAGTGCTCTGGCTCCCTTGTGGAGGATGGCAAAAACGTATCAAAGGATTTGGACGAATGGGCTGGAAACCTTAGAATTCCAACCCCTAAAACGGCAGTAGGAATAAAGGACGAGAGCACATTAGTGTTTCTTGTAGTGGACGGTAGACAGCCACAATATAGTACAGGTGTTTCAGGCTCCCAACTAGCAGATATTTTAATATCCTTAGGTGTCACTGAGGCAGCCATTTTAGACGGCGGTGCGTCAAGCCAACTAATATATAATGGCGAAATTGCAAATAGACCTTCTACAGGTAGGGAGCGCTTACTTGCATCGGCATTTATAGTAATAGAATAACACGGGGAAGATTACCATGATTAGTATACCTTAAAACTCTAAAAGCCGCCTACCACTGTTTTGTGAGCTTGTATTTTATAAAAAGTACAAGAGTTTAGGACATAAGGCGATTAGCCCCGAAAAGCCCTACTGCTGCCATTCGTTCCCTTTCCGCCATGCCGGAGCCGAATGTACCCATACAAACGAGAAAAGGAGTAGCCATCAGCTACCCCGCGTAAATAAAGGCATAAAAAGCGAGTGATGATACAGCTTCTAAATGCTATATCACCACTCGCTAGGTCGGGGTGAGAGGACTTGAACCTCCGGCCCCATGGTCCCAAACCACGTACGCTACCAACTGCGCTACACCCCGACGTGCGGATTTTATTGTACACTATATCTAATATTTTTGCAATGGTATAAGTTGGATAAATGCAAG
>DASRMZ010000226.1:0-2852 GCA_035647675.1 Thermoclostridium sp.
ACTATTCGTTGTCCCTTTATATCCCTATCGTACCACACTGTACCTTTTTGATAAGTCCTTAAAACGTTCTTAATCTGCTCGTCACTAAGGCTCATGTTATCGGCAATAGTAAAATGTCCGTAGTTATAGCCGTAATATGGATCTTCTACTTGCATTTGCTCATGAAATGCTAATATTTCGGTGTAATAAAAATGTTCAGGCTCTTTTGGGTTAAGGTCGTGAAATATCTTTCGGTCTGTACTCGACAAGGTTCGGTCAAATACTTCTTTCAAAAACTTAGGGTGACACTCGTTAGCCTCTGTAACGTATGCCATGCCGTAAGTATTACCCTTGATATATTTTTCATCGCCATCTTTACCACCGCCAGATATAAGTATTATCTTCTCGCCAAGTGCGGTCATTACATACACGCATTCTCTATTTTGATATTTACCCTCTCGGCATCGTCCTTCAAAGTAATTTAACAGACCATAACCGTCACAATCCAATATATTAAGCTTTGCCGTTGCGCTTGATACACCAGCAACTAAATGAAGCTTATTTGGATGGTTTTCGAGCATCCTACAAAAGCAATATGTCTGTAATACGTTTTTAGATCCTCTTTTACCACCTTCAGCAACATTAAACCATGAGCTATAGCACCGATTCAGATATTCAATTTGTCTTTGATTAAACGGTGCGGGTATATTCCTTACTCTAAATCCTCAATGTTTCTATTTGGTGCTGGCTGTGTAGCTATGCTATTCATTTGATTTAATCCCTTAAGCATTTCCTGTAAAGCGTCATTGAAATTATCGCCATCAGGTTTGTCTTTCCAATTACTAGCCTTACGATTCTTCAGCCAAAATATCTGCGCCGTTACCTGCGGTGGAATGTAAATTTGTTCATCAGCATACTCAATATGCTCCTCAATAATTTTGCCTTTACCTGGTACCGATTTTTCGGTTTTAACCTTTATAGGCTTTCTAATTGTCTTGACTTCTCCTGTTGCTGACTTAAACAAAGCATTCTCAACGATAAAATCTGTTACTTCTTTGCCATTTTTTATGGCGTTACATATCTTACTATATTTATTTTTCCAATCGTAAAGCGTTTTAACATTTATTCCCATGTTATGAGCAATCTGCTCATCGGTCAGACCATTTCTCGCCCACCCTTCTAAAAGGACAAGATTTTCAGGCTCTAACCATTTGCTATATTTACCTTTTGCCCCTAAATCACCGCCTTAAAAAATGCTTTCATGTATCTTTATTAAATCTATATTTAATAATTCTATTATCCACATAGGTATTATTAATATATATATAATAAATATAATATCTATTATTAATCTTATTATTTTACTCATACACTTATATATAATAAATAATATAGTCATTCCGTATAACCCAGCATATAACTCTCAACAAGGCTTTCAGCTTTTTCTTTTGTAATTAGCTTTTTTCTCTTCATACCTTTAATACAGGCAAGCTCATTTCCACTTCTTATCTGCCCTATGTATGTGTTATATGCTTGTGTTGTTATCTTATTTTCACGTTTCAACTGTGTTAATAGTTTAATCGTTTCCATTTAACAACACCGCCTTTTGTCCTGTGAATTTCTCCCAACGTGCAATAATTACATCAACCCACTTTGGGTCAAGTTCCATCATAAAGCAATTTCTGTTTAATTGCTCGCAAGCTATCAATGTACTGCCACTGCCACCAAATAAATCTAATATATTATTTTCTTCATTTGAATACTTATCAAGTATTGGTGTAATAACTTGTATAGGCTTTTGTGTTGGGTGTATTCTTGTTTTAATATCTTGTTGACTTAACCCGAAATATCTAAACCAATTATAATGAATAACCTCTCTTTTGTGCTTTGATCTGCTCCAACATAATTCAAATTCCGAATTACTGCCTGCATCACCATTACTTTCTAATGTTTTGTCCCATACTATCCACGAACCATCATTTTTATTAATTAAATATTCCGAAAAATAATCTGCTCCCCACAAAAAAGTTTCATCAACATTTAAAGATAAAATTGTATTAATCATTTCAGGATTAAAATCATCAACTATTCCTTGTTCGTATTTTTTCCCTTTTCTATCTCCCCAATTTAGTGAAGAATAATCTGTGTTTAATCCCATTCCATAAGGTGGGTCTGTATAAATCATATCAATTTTATTTTCATTCATTAATTTTTTTATGTCATCAATACTTGTGCTATCCCCACACATTAAGCGGTGGGAACCAAGTTGCCATATATCGCCTTGCTTTGCTATCGGCTCAACTTCCTCTGGTACTTCATCCTCAATTACTTCCGCTTCTTCCTCTTCATCCTCTGATAAATCAAAACCAAAGTCGGACATATCAATGTCTAATATTTCGTCTAATTCCTCGCCCAGCAAATCAAAATCCCACTCGGACATTTCAGCAGTCTTGTTGTGTGCCAAAGCGTATGCTCTGCGTTGCTCGTCTGTTAAGTGGTCTAAGTGTATTACAGGCACATTGTCAATGCCTAATTCCTTGCAAGCGAAATATCTTCCGTGTCCCTCTACAATTACATTGTCCTTGCCCCATACACCAATAGGGTCTGACATACCAAATTCTGTTATACTAGCCTTTATTGTAGATAAATCTGCTTCTTTGTGCTTTCTTGCGTTCTTATCATAAGGTTTAAGTTTATCAAGTGTTAAATACTCAATTTTAAGCTCTTGCATAAGTAATTCCCTTTCTTATCTGCCATACACTTCCTCTTGATATTCCGTAATCAAGAGCTGACAAGTCGATTATACCCTTAGAAACCGCATATTTCAATAATTCATGTTTTGTCACATATATTCACCTCGATTCTGTGCCGTA
>DASRMZ010000227.1:0-2064 GCA_035647675.1 Thermoclostridium sp.
TGCTTACAATTAGCATCATTATGCGGCTAGATTTAACGCTGTCTTTCTGTCCAAAACCTTTTATGACATGTGGCATGATGTCATTAGCAAGACTAAACCCAATTAGTGAAGCAAAAGTCGCACATGATGACAATGCTGCTGACATAATACCGCCGCATACTATAACACCCATCCAAATGGGGAATCTTGTAAGTGCTGTGTGCACATAAACCATTTCGGATGGAACAATACCCGGATCGAAAACGTTTACTGTAGTAATTGTTAAATGCAATGACCCCAATATAATTAACTTAAACTTCGCACATCAATAATATCGATGCACCTTGAAAATTCAATATAGGGCGTTATTCAATTACCAAAAAGTACTCCACTATGCGCATAACTGCAGGCATCTTTTTAGCTCCTTGGGAATGGCTGCTATGAAAACTTCAAGCAATTGATCTAGTTGCTTTGAAGTTAGAGATAATTTGTCGGCGATTGTATCTATAAACAACTGCATGAGCAGTTGGAAAGCCTGTGCCAGTGTAATATCAGCCATTTCATCTGAGACAAGATGGAATAGTTCACCCAACGTTCGCGGATCAGATGCCTGGCGGTTTTCCATAGCCAGCATCATGTACCTTGTAAAGACAACGGCTGTATGTGCGGTCATAGCATCGTATGACAATGAGTTGCACTCCTTGCTTAATCGTAGATATGATTTACAGACCTTGAAAAAAACCTCGATATTCCAACGCTTTCCATAGATACGAATCATCTCATCCTCGCGAATGCTCATATCAGTAGTTATCAGTGCAAGATAATCCTTACGATTATTCTTGTTACGAACATATACTATTCTGGCAGGAATGGATTCCCCGTCTTTAACCAGAGAAACTTCTACGGAAAGCAGATATCTTGATTTACCCCTTCGTTTTCTGTTTTGCTTGTATATCTCCGTTAATGGCTGCATCTTTCCGTTGTACAGGTAATGCATCTTTGATGTTTTCTTTGCCATAGCTATCACATCATAGCCTATTTCTTTAATCGCGATTAAAGAGGATGGTGAACAAAACCAAGTATCAAATAGCACATGAGTTGCCGGAATGAAGGATTTTTTAGCTACCGATAAAAGCTCAAGAACTACAGTGGTTGCTTTAGTTTGCGCTAAACTCCTTCTGACATAACCAACGGATCTTTTGTCCAACGGAGCGGCTTCATTCATTCGATTTTTACTGTTTTCTGTGGATAAAAGACATCCGTTGACGGGAAGAAAAGTATTGCCATCAGACCAGCCAAGGGTGAGAAGGCGAAATCCGTATTTATAAGTCCTCTTAACATGATCATAGACTTTGGCCAAAAGTTCAACTTTCTTAGAACTCGATCGTTCATATAATGTGTCATCGATTATTAGGACATTTATACGCTTATCATCCGTCAGCTGAGTAAGCGATTCCCTAATGATAAATGAGCTAATCCAGGTTGTGAATCGAATCCAATTGATATGACTTGAGTTCATGAATCTGTACACAGTATCCTTACCGAAACCGGCGCAGTGAGTACCCATGAGCATGTTCATATACATGCTTCGGTTCGTAAAGACAAGACCAAACAAGTATTGATAAATCAATACGGCCGATATCCCTTTGCTTTTATAGGCGTTTGCGCATTTTAAGGCCGATGATACTCTGTACTTTTTAAAGAAGTACTTAATTGATGACGAAACTTTCTTATCGTTTTGGTAAGCTTGTGGTATACTTTTCATAGCATAAGTCCTTTCCATCTGGTAGATTGTTTCTGATAACTCAATTATACCAAAAATGGAGGACTTTTGCTATTATTTCGGCTGTTTTATTGCCCTATACAAGGTGCATAGGCACTTTTACAAGTGCGAAGTTTAAGTAATTAATATAATTAAAGTGGAAATTAATCCAGAACGCTGCACAACTTGCTCATTTTTAGCCATTAGATGTCTACTTGCCTGCCATGGGCTACATGATATGCATACAAACCAAACGACTCCAAGAACTATCCCGTAAATTGTTGTATCTAATGCTGTACCCATATATGCACCGGGCCCTGTTG
>DASRMZ010000228.1:0-2375 GCA_035647675.1 Thermoclostridium sp.
GATGAGGATAATGATTAAAATATGCTTAGATGCAGGACATTACGCTAAATACAATCAGTCCCCAGCCAATAAAAATTATTGGGAAAGCGAGACCATGTGGACGCTGACAGAATACCTAAAGAAAGAATTGCTAGAATATAAGGATTGCCACGTTATAACCACTCGCAAAGAGCAAGAAAAAGACCTTGCATTGTATAGCAGGGGTAAAAAGGCTAAAGGATATGACTTGTTTATATCTAACCACTCCAACGCAGTGGCCAATGGCGTTGATGATAAGGTTGATTATGTCGTGGTTTATCGTGGATATAAGAACGATTCCGAGGAATTGGGGCTTAATCTTGCCAAGGCGATAAGCAATACCATGGGAGTAAAGCAGACACCACGAACAAATACCCGAAAGAGCGAAAAAGGGGATTGGGAATATTACGGAGTATTAAGAGGGGCATCAGATGTGGGGTGCCCTTATTATTACATCGTAGAGAATAGCTTTCACACTAACCCAGCAAGCACCGCATGGCTACTTAAAGACGAGAATCTAAAGAAGTTGGCAGAGGTGCAGGCTAAGACTATAGCGGACTATTTTAAACTATCCAAAAAGGTGTCCATGCCCACCAAGGCAATTACACCCGGAAGCTCCAAGAAAGATATTAAATGGGCACAAGAGAGGCTTAACAAGGCATTGCCCGATTGGATGCCGAAGTTAAAAGCAGATGGAGAATATGGGGCTAAGACTAGGATTGCAGTATTGGTAGTATGGGATTCTCTAGGGTGGGGCAAACACATGAATGATGATGGCACAAAAATAGGTACAAGCACTAGAGAATACCTTGCAGGATTATAGGCTGGGGGCTTGTCCTATGGGGCAAATTCAATCAGAAATGAAAAAGGCGGGTATTTGGTTGGTTAGACCGATACTCGCCTTAAATTTGATTTTACGACCTTTTCATCCGCTCGCAGGCGTCCATTATTTCCTTATGCCTTTCTAGGGTTTTTTGGTGGCTTGTTTCAGCTCTTTCTAGCTCCGCGTCTAAAAATTTCTTTAATTCTGTTGTCATAGCTTCTCCTTTTTTAAAATTGACTTTCCTAAAATCACATAGTCGCTCGTTGGAAATGGGTTTTCTACTTTTTCACCATCTACTTCGAGGTAGGCATATCTTTGCGGTTTTTTCTTATAGCAGTCCTCAAATTCAGACAAGTCTTTCATTAGTCTTTTGTAGGTGGTATAGACGGATGCCCTGTTACAGTCATCAACCAGAGCATAACCAAGTGACTTTCTGGCAATATCTACTGTTTCTGTCCCATTAAATCCTCTAATAATTCCAAACACTTCAACTTGCTTATAGTATTTCTTATCCTCAGCGGCCAGTGATAAGATGTATTCGCTCATTGATATTCCATTTTGTTCCGCCATCATCTGAATGGACAGCTTGTCCTGTTCGGTACATCTAATTCTAATATAGCTTTCCTTCATCTTAATTCCTCCTTTTATTTGGTTTCGATTGCGTATGCTTTTTCGAAATATTCTTGTGCTTTTTTGTAGTCGTTATCAAATATAGCGTTTAGTGTGTCGGTCATATATGACATCTTATTTCTAGTATCAGAAGTTGCATCTGTAGCGTACATTCTAAAGTCACAAACCTTGTTATATAAGAAGCTAATCATTTCCTGCGTTAAGTTGATGCTTCCTTTTTTTGATGCTGAATAGATAACTCCACATTGCTTTCTTGTTAATCCGAATAAATATTTGTTTGTCATAATTTTTCCCCCTTATATTATCTCCTCTTGATACTTATATGTTATCACAATTGTTGTAACTAGTCAACACTAATTCACACTATTTTATCATGGATATTACACAAATATAATCCATATGAATTAGTAAAATTGCATAAAGAAAACCCCGGTCGTGATTGGCCGGGGTAATTTTAAATCAGTTCAAATAAATCTATTCTATTTCATCAATATCTAGCGATATAATCTTGTGAAAATCCATTTTTTAGTCGTAAATATTTTAAATTCTTTGCTAAATACATTATTTTCACCTCCTTTGCTTGTGACTACATTGTATCATTTATATGAATGATTATCAAGTAAATTAGACAAGAAAACAAAAAGAAATGAAAGTAATTCAAGAAAAGTGTTGACACATGAAAGTTATTCATGTATACTATGGTAAAGGAGGTGAGGAAATGAAGTTCACGCTCAAGGAATTAAGGGCAAGAAAAGATAAAACCCAAATCGAAGTAGCTAAAGACCTAGGCATATCATATCAGACATACAACGCATGGGAACAAGACTTATCCAATGTCGGAGTTAGTAAGGTATACGCACTAGCAGAATACTTTGGAGTAACTATAGACGAGATTAAGTGGGAA
>DASRMZ010000229.1:0-8290 GCA_035647675.1 Thermoclostridium sp.
GTATTTATAATATATAGCGTTGACACCATTTATAAGTTTCTTTATAATCAACTTATGAAGTTTAGTTAAATAATTAAGTGAAGAACAAAATTTGCTTTTATCATAAAAAAATCAGGCATCTAATTTATCTCCAATATAAGGATTTTATGATATAATTTTAACAATGCCCTTTGCAAGGCAGCTTTAATATAAGGTAACTGTACAATATGTGATGCCAAACACCATGCATAGTCGCAACTACAGCGATATGCAAAATAAAAATCGTAAAATGCCCATTAGTGGACTATAATTCATTAGGGTTCTAAGTTTAATATATGGTTTTGCTAGTTAAATATTAAGTTTAAAGGAACGGAGTGCAAGTAAAATATATGGATAACATGGATAAAGACAGTCATAAGAAAAACTTGCTCCAAAAGGCAGCTCAAATCAGAAGGGATATAGCTGATATAGTTTACAGATCAAGTGCAGGACACATTGGTGGATCACTTTCTGAAACGGATATTCTTGTAGCACTTTATTATAAAGTAATGAAAATTGATCCCCAAAACCCACAGTGGCCTGATCGTGATAGATTTATATTAAGTAAAGGTCATGCTATTGATGCTTACTATTGTGTGCTTGCAGATAGTGGATTTTTTAATAAAGAAGATTTAAAAACATATTCTCAATTTGGTTCAGATTTTATAGGTCATCCTAATAGAGCAATTCCAGGAATAGAAATGAACACCGGTGCACTAGGTCATGGCCTATCTATTGGTGTTGGAATGGCTATGGCAGCAAAAATGGATAAAAAGGATTATCGTGTTTTTGTTCTAATGGGTGATGGGGAGCAAGCAGAGGGCTCTGTGTGGGAAGCAGCTATGGCTGCGGCAAATTACAAGCTGGATAATCTTGTGGCAATAATCGATAGGAATTGTCTTCAAATAAGTGGGAGGACAAAGGACGTTATGGCTTTAACCCCTCTCAAGGACAAATGGAAAAGTTTTGGATGGAATGTTTCAGTAGTAGATGGACACGACATTCCTTCAATTTGTAGTGCCCTTTCTAAGGAGAATAAAGTAGATTCAATGCCATCATTAGTAATTGCTGAAACTATAAAGGGAAAGGGTATATCCTTCATGGAGAATAACGCTAGCTGGCATCATGGAGTTATGAGCGAGGATGAATATAAAATAGCGTGTGAAGAGTTGGACAAAATGCTGGAGGTGTTTTTATGAATACAATACATAATAGGCAAGCTGTTTGTGAAACACTTATCGAGCTGGCTAATACAGATAAGGACATAGTAGTTTTATGTAGTGATTCAAGAGGCTCTGCATCCATGAAGCCCTTTGCAGAAAAATATCCTGAAAGGTTAATTGAAGTTGGAATTGCAGAACAGAATATTGTAGGAATTGCGGCTGGGCTTGCGCATTCGGGTAAGAAGCCTTTCGTTGCCACACCAGCATGTTTTTTAACCATGAGATCTGCAGAACAGATAAAGGTTGATGTATCTTATTCTAATACAAATGTGAAGCTACTGGGAATAAGTTCAGGCATAAGCTATGGCGCACTTGGAATGTCCCACCATTCACTTCAGGATATAGCTCTTTTAAGAGCAATTCCAAATATAATTATTGTGGTTCCGGCGGATAGATTTGAAGCACAAAACATGACCAAGACTCTAACTGAGTATGAAGGTCCTGTATATATGCGTTTGGGTAGACATCCAGTTGAAGATATTTATCCATCTAGTGACTATGATTTTCAGATTGGCAGGGCAATTACACTTAAAGATGGGAACAGTCTATCAATTATAACCTTTGGTGAAACGGTAAAAATAGCATTGGATGCTGCAGAGATGATGGAAAAACAGGGCATAAAATGCAGAGTAATAAATATGCATACTATAAAACCCATAGATGAGAATTGTATTATTAAAGCTGCAAAAGAAACAGGCGCAATCATAACAATTGAAGAACACAGCATTTTAAGCGGTTTTGGTGCGGCAGTTGCAGAAGTGGTAGTGCAAAATTATCCTGTACCCATGAAGATCATGGGTATACCAGATGAACCTGCTATACCAGGAAAATCAAAAGAAGTTTTTTCTCATTATGGTATAAACGCTGAAAACCTGTGTCAAGAAGCAAAAAGGATAATAAAGATTAAGAAAAATGGCGGGTGATTTGCAATGTCTAAAAAATATATACTTGCGATTGATCAATCCACATCAGGTACAAAAGCCATTTTATTCACTAAGCATTGTACTTTGCATCATCGTGTTACAATTTCTCATGCGCAGTTAAATCCACGCCCCGATTGGGTTGAACATAATCCTAAAGAAATATATGAAAACATAAAGAAAGCTATCTCAAAGGTAATGATAGAAGGTAACGCTTCATGGGGAGAAATAGCTTCAATTGCAGTTACAAATCAGCGGGAAACAGGGGTAGTATGGGACAGCAGAGACGGAGAACCCATCTATAATGCAATTGTTTGGCAATGCCCTAGGGCAAAAGAGCAATGTGATCAGCTAGCTAAAAAACCTGGAATTCCAGAATATATATACAAAAAAACAGGACTTCATCTTTCGCCATATTTTACGGCACCTAAGGTTCAATGGATATTAAATAATGTAGCTAAAGCAAAGAGCAAAGTCTGTTATGGTAGCTTAAAGTTTGGTACGATGGATTCTTGGGTTATTTGGAATCTTACAGGTGGGAAGGTTCATGCTACAGATTTTTCAAATGCTAGTCGTACTCTATTGATGGATTTAGAGGAGCTTACCTGGGACGATAAGCTATTAGAGATATTTGAAATACCCTCACATATGGTGCCAGATATTAAGCCCTCCGATAGTATTTTTGGCTATACTCAGGCAGAGGGATTTATTCCTGAAGGTATACCCATAAGTGGTGTTATGGGTGATTCCCATGCAGCACTTTTTGGGCAAAACTGTTTTAATGTGGGTATGACAAAAGCTACATACGGAACAGGTTCCTCGGTAATGATGAATATAGGGAAAGAACCCGTTTATTCAAACAGTGGAATTGTTACTTCTGTTGGCTGGGTAACGTCTAACGAAACGGTATATGTACTTGAAGGCAATATCAATTCTACTGGAAAAACAATAGAATGGCTTGTTCAAACCGAGTATATTTCAAACGCGAAGGAATCCGAAGTAATTGCATCGCAAATTAGCGACAATGGAGGAGTGTACTTTGTTCCAGCTTTTACAGGTCTAAGTGCTCCATATTGGGATGATTCAGCCAAGGGACTTATTACGGGGCTTACATTAGGAACTAAAAAAGAAAATATTGTACGTGCAGCAGAAGAATCAATTGCGTACCAAATAAACGATATTTTGGAGCGTATGCAAAAAGATTCAGGCGTTACTTTAGCTCAGCTGCGAGTTGATGGAGGGCCTACAAGAGATAAATTTCTGATGCAGTTTCAATCAGACATTTCAAATACCAAGGTTGTAGTCCCCGAAGTTGAGGAATTATCGGCATTGGGCAGTGCACATATGGCTGGGTTAGCAACGAATTTTTGGGAAAGTCTAAGTGAAATAGAGCAAAAACGTTCGGTTTTAGCGGAATTTAATCCGTTAATGATAGAAAAAAATAGAACAAAAAATAAAAAGGGCTGGAGCGATGCTGTGAACCGTGCTCTTACAAAAAAAGCTTGAAAGGTGGTTCAATATGTCTGTATTTGGAGTGATTGTTTCAACAAGGGGTTTTTTCCCAGGATGGCTTGCTGAAGAAGCTAGAGAGCAAATTACAAACAAGCTTACACAGATGGGGCACGAATATGTGATTGTAGATAAGGATTCAATGCCCTATGGCGCAGTACAATCGTATGAACAGGGAAAAAAATGCGCTGATTTATTTAAAAAAAATAGCCAGAGAATTGAAGGTATAATTGTTATCCTTCCAAATTTCGGGGATGAGCTTGGTGTAGTTTCAGCAGTTTATGAAGCTGGGCTTAATGTACCAGTTCTTGTTCAAGCCTGTGACGATGATTTAGATTTACTTGATGTAGAGCATAGACGCGATGCATTTTGTGGAAAGCTGTCGGTTTGCAACAATTTAAAACAATATGGTATTAAATATACATTGACGAAACAGCATACATGCAAGATCGAAAGTGATGAATTTACCGATGATATAAACCGGTTTGATAAGCTGTGTAAGATGGTAAATAATATGCGTAAAGCGCGTATACTTGCAGTTGGTACACGCCCTGGCGCTTTCCAAACGGTGCGGTTTTCGGAAAAATTATTGCAAATACATGGGATATCTGTTTTAGTTGAAGACATTGGCAATTTAATATTAGATGCAAAGCAAATAGATGATAAGGAAAAGCTTAAGAAAGCTATTTCTGAGATACGCTCATATGCTGATATACCAGAAGATACACCTGCTGAAAAGGTAGAAAAATTAGCACGCTTTCACATAGTACTTGAAAACTGCGTTGACTTACACGAGGCAGATTGCGTAGCAGTTCAGTGCTGGAATGTGCTTCAAAATCAGTTTGGATGTGCATCATGCTTAGCTATGAGTATGATGGGTGAAAAGGGTATACCCCACGCCTGTGAAATGGATGTCCCCGGAGCGCTTACAATGTATGCACTATCCGCGGCTGCAGGAGCGCCTGCTGGTTATTTAGATTGGAATAATAATTATGGTGATGATAGAAATTCTTGCATAAATTTTCATTGTTCGAACTATCCCGCCTCTTTTATGGGCAGCAAGCCTTCAGTGGGCGTTTTGGATATATTGGGGACACAGCTAGGATATGAAAATTGTTTTGGCTCATGTGTTGGCAAGGTTAAACCCGGACCTATGACATTTTGTAAAATAGCCACTGATGATGTCAATGGAAAAATCCGTGCTTATGTTGGTGAAGGAGAGTTTGTTGATAAGCCTATCGATACCTTTGGGGGGCCTGCGGTGTGTAGTATACCAAACCTTCAAGACTTAATGCATGTATTGTGCGAGCAAGGGTTTGAACACCATGTATCAATGGTACGTGGTCATGTTGCAGATGTTGTTGAAGAAGGTCTAACCAAATATTTAGGTTGGGAAGTTTATAGGCACCGTTAGTATTATTATTTATTAGCAAATACTTAATATTTAACTGTGTAACAATCCAAAATACCTGTAAAAATGTAGGGAATTGTATACTGTCATAGCGCCTATTCCTACGGTACAAACTATTAAGGTTATAATATTTATAAAGGAGCATTTTTGATAATGAAAATATTTAACTTAAAGACAAATAGACTTAATAACCCATTAGGCTTTTCATTTAGTAATAACGCAAGGCTATCATGGTTAGTGGAAGCAGAAAGTGCAAAGAATCAAGTAGCCGCACAAGTGGAGGTTTCAACAGAGGTTGATTTTAGCACTTTAACCTTTGATAGTGGGAAAAGGACAGATATTGACAGTATTAGTTATCCATTAGATATAGAGCTTAAACCTAGGACAAGATATTACTGGAAAGTTCGGGTTTGGGGAGATGACGAAAGTGTAGCGACAAGTGATGTTGCTTGGTTTGAAACAAGCAAAATGGAGCAACCTTGGCAGGCAAAATGGATTACCCCTGACTTTGATTCTTCATATCACCCAATTATGCTATCAAATTTTAGTGTTGAAAAGCAAGTAGCCAATGCACGAATATATATTTGTGGTTTGGGAGTATATGAATTTTCAATAAATGGTGAAAAAGCAGGTAGTGAGTATTTGTCACCTGGACTTGTGGCATATGATAAATGGCTACCCTACCAAACATATGATGTAACCAGCCTACTTAGGGATGGGAAAAACAATATTGAAGTTTTTCTTGGTAATGGATGGTACAAAGGACGTTATGGGCTCAATAGAAAACAAAAGTTTCAATATGGAGACAAGTTTGCATTGATTTGTGAAATGCATGTTGAGTATGCCGATGGTAGTACGGATGTTGTTGTAAGCGATATAAATTGGAAATCGCGCAGATCAAAAGTTGTAGATAGTAATGTTTTTGACGGAGAAATATATGATGACACTTTTAGTGATGAAACTGTTTATAATGTAAAGTTAATTGATATAGATACTAATAAGCTTGAACCTAGAAGAAGTCCTGCAACAAAAATTAAAGAGCGTATAAAGGCTGTAGAAGTTATTCACACACCTGCAGGTGAAACTGTTATAGATATGGGACAGAACATGGTAGGATGGCTTGAATTTACAAATAGAGCTTCTAAAGGCACCGAAATAATGCTCCAGTTTGGTGAAGTGTTACAGGATGGGAATTTCTACAGAGATAATATGCGCACAGCTAAATGCGAATACAGATATACCTCAGATGGGGAAGTGAAAAAGGTTCGTCAACACTTTACATTCTATGGGTTTAGGTATGTGAAACTGACAAAATGGGAAGGCGAAGTCAACCTAGATGATTTCACGGGTCTTGTTCTTTACTCTGATATGGAGCAAACTGGTAATATTACAACTGATAATCCTTTGGTAAACAAATTATTTATTAATACATTGTGGGGTCAAAAGGGTAATTTTCTTGATGTACCAACCGACTGTCCTCAAAGAGACGAAAAAATGGGATGGACGGGGGACGCTCAAGCTTTTTCAGGAACGGCAGCGTTTAATATGGATGTTTATGCATTCTTCGATAAGTACCTATATGATTTAAAGCAGGAGCAAAAAGCACGTGATGGTAATGTTCCCGTTGTTGTACCTGCACATGATGTAAAACAAAATGGTTCATGTGCATGGGGAGATGCAGCGGTAATCATCCCTTGGAACATGTATTTGTACTATGGAGATATATCCATTTTAGAACAACAGTATGATAGCATGAAGGGGTGGGTGGACTACATTAGGAGCAGAGATGAGGCTTCTGGTGGAAAAAGATTATGGATAACCGATTTCCACTATGGAGACTGGTTGTCACTTGATGTAGAGGATCCACTGTTTCGTTTTGGTGGAACAGAGCCGGCCTTTCTTGCAAGTTCATTTTATAGTTTTTCATCAAGTATAGTAGCAAAAGCTGCAAGAATTTTGAACAAGGACTCGGATGCTTTATTTTATCAAAAGCTATCTGAAGAAGTTAAATGTGCTATACGTAAAGAATACTTCTCTCCAACGGGCCGTCTGGCAGTCAATACACAGACAGCTCATGTTGTTGCACTATATATGGATCTTATTCCTGACGAATGGAAGAAGAGAACTGCTTTTGCTTTAAGGAAGAAACTAAAGGAAACAGATTATCATCTGCGTACTGGTTTTGTTGGAACTCCATACCTATGTCGTGTATTATCTGAGTATGGAAGTAATGATATTTCATATAGACTTCTTACAAATCTTGATTATCCAAGTTGGCTGTATCCTGTAACGATGGGGGCAACAACAATATGGGAAAGATGGAACTCCATACTACCTGACGGTAAGATTAGTGATACTGGTATGAATTCTTTGAACCATTATTCATACGGTTCTATAGTTGAATGGATATACAGAAATGCAGCAGGCATAAAACCATTAGAAAGTGATCCTGGCTTTAGACGCTTTAAACTTTGTCCACAACCAAATCACCTTTTAAAATCCATTAATGCAGAGTTCTTATCCCCAGCAGGTAAAATTATAAGTAAATGGGATATTAAAGATGATGGTTCTATAACATTCTACTTTAAAGTTCCGTTCAATACGACAGCTGAATTGGTTTTACCAGATACCCAGGGAACTGACCTACAGGAGAGCTATGAGCTTGAATGTGGTGAGTATACTTTCTCATACAAGCCCGGAAAACCCTACAAAGAAATATATGGGGTGAATACTTCCATTGGTGAATTATATAGAAGTGAAGAAGCAATAGCGGTCGTAACACATTATCTACCTGAAATGTCAGGCTGGATGCTATTTTCTATGATGGCTGGGGAGCGTAGTATATGTGATTTTATAAGGGAAGGCCTTTTGGAGTTTGATAAGGATATATTGGATGAAATCGACAAGAAGCTTAGTGAAGTGAAGATTAGTTAATGTACACTGCCTAATATTTTGAGATACAGTTGTGCGTTAACGGAAACTACGCGTTACTGTTCGAAGATAACCCAAGAGATATAGCTGTGCAATATTAGGAAACAAATCACCCGAAGCTTACCCATCCCGGGGGCATGCTTCGGGTGATTTGTTTCCTTTGCGGCAAAAGCACTAAATCTAACGCAACGCCTTAAATTGTGCGATGCTTTTAGTGAGTGGTCAAAGGCTCACGGGTTGCTCATTATCACGTTTAATATGTAGGGTAGGCAGCATGG
>DASRMZ010000230.1:0-2165 GCA_035647675.1 Thermoclostridium sp.
CTTACTAACAGTACAAATATACAATGAAGTTAGTGTATATTTGCTATGGATTTCCTTTTGGGAAGTGGTTCCCTTTAGGAAACTACCTTGGTTATTTAAAGATTAATTTGGTGCTTTTATCTAAATTGAAAGTAATGAAAAAACAATCAGTAATAAACGATACGCCAGTTTGTCAAGTTCGGATGCAAGCCATTAGCGATACGATGAGCATTTTGTCTGGAAAATGGAAGTTCCATATTTTGGGAACTCTGATAGAAGGCAGCAAGCTGGGATTTATGGATTTGATGCGTGAAGTGAATGGCATCGGGACTAAAATGCTCTCCAAGGAACTTCAAGATTTGGAAATGAACCACTTGATTAGTCGTACAGTTATGAATACGAAACCCATAACTGTTGAGTATTCGCTTACAGAATACGGTAAGACACTTTCACCGCTTATTAATGAATTGGCAAAATGGGGCATTGCATATAGAGAGTCTGTTTACGGCTTAAAGTAAGATGAAATCGTATACAATTCTCGAAATAACGTCACTCTATAAATTGTGACGCCAAACAAAGAAAGTTAGCAATGTTATAAAAACGGTATTTGTTGAAAAAAATATTTTAGTTTACTTCCTCTATAATACTCCCCATATTCTGGACAGCAAGTTAAGTTGAAAAAACATAACTTTAAATCCGATATGGAAAAAAGTAGAAAAAAGCATTCAGCGGCTTTTAAGGCCAAAGTTTCAGTGGCTGCGCTCCAGGAGCGTGAGACCCTAGGAGAATTATCAAAACGCTTTGAGATTGCTCCAGCTATGATCTCAAGATGGAAGCAGGAGTTTCTTTCTCGTTCTTCAGAGGTGTTTGAAACGAAGACACCAAAAAATGACTTTGAGGAGGAGAGAACTCGTTTGTATGCCAAAATCGGGCAGCTCGAAATGGAGCGCGACTGGCTAAAAAAAACTGCAAAAAGATTGGGGTTATGAACGAGTTAAAGAGTTGTATTTCAAAGAGTGACGCTCTAAGCGTACGCCAGCAATGTGAGTTGTTGGACTTAGCCCCCAGCAGTTACTATTATAAACCTAAAGGCGAGAGCAAGGAAAATCTTCATGTTATGAGACTTCTTGATGAGGAGTTTTTAGAGCATCCTACCCATGGAGTGCTTCAAATGCAAGACTTTCTTTTCTCAAAAGGACTTTGGGTTAATCACAAAAGAGTTAGAAGATTGCTTCGAAAAATGAATGTGATGGCGATCTATCCACTAAAGAATTTAAGCAAACTTGGACAAGCTAAGTATATACACCCATACTTGCTCCGCAACTTGGAAATAAGTAGGCCAAATCAGGTCTGGGCTATTGATATTACCTACATACCAATGAAGCATGGTTTTATGTATTTAACAGCTATAATTGATATTTACAGTCGCTATGTTGTGGGCTGGGGCTTATTTAATGATTTGCGAGCAGAAAACTCTTTAGAAATACTACAAAAGGCTGTCCAACAAAATGGAAGGCCTGAAATAGTCAACTCAGATCAGGGGAGTCAGTTCACTTGTTTACTATGGATTGAATACCTTCAAAGTGAAGAAATTCAAATCAGTATGGATGGTAAAGGCAGAGCTTTAGATAATATATATATTGAACGCTTATGGCGAACAGTAAAGCGTGATTATGTGTATATTAACCCTCCTGATAATGGGATAGAACTCTATGTAGGATTGAATAAGTTCTTTAAGTATTACAATGAAAAGAAGACGCATCAGGGAATAAATCGACAAATTCCAGCACACCTGTACAGGAATTATGCTTAATTTGGCACTTTGTGCCATGCGTTTTCTTAGGCATGGGCTAATTGAATGGAAAAACCCCAGTCGAAACCAGGGTTCATTCACTCAGCACAGGTTATCCCTAAAAGGTTGCTCGCCAGCAGAGCCTTTGTATGTTTAACCTGATGCGTCAAAGATAAATAATGACTTGGAAATTCAACTTAGCAAGTCATTAATTTTGTCCAATGTTTGGGGAGTAGAATACTCCGAAGTTGCAAACTCCTCCATTCTTGTGATCAAATTATTCTCAACGGTATATATCTGAACCCAATTTTGCTTCAATTCTCTTCCTGAACGTTTGACTCTTTGGTGTTCTTGACCTAATACAACTACCATATTTCCGTCAACAATATATTGC
>DASRMZ010000231.1:0-3107 GCA_035647675.1 Thermoclostridium sp.
GGCTGGACAGTTGAAATTAGCTATGTTATCATGGTAAAAGTACGAGTATAAGAATGAGGAGAAAGCCATGATGACAAATAAAAACAAGGCTTGCGAATATCAGATAAAGGGTCAAAAACTCAGCGAGAAGGATATAGAGCAAATCAAGGAAATAGTAGGTATGTATCCCCGGTTAGATTTACAAGAGTTAGTGAGAACCATATGTGTAATAATGCACTGGAATGCATTTGTTAAAACAGAGAAAGAACAGACTGTTGAACAATTATTGTATGATCTTGCAGATGGTGGAATAATTCAGCTTAGGAATCAACGTAAGCAGAAACCATCAGAGCCAAAAGGGGGATACAAAACCAGCTGGTACAAAAAGCGAGAGATCGAAATAACGGAACAAACTAAAGCAGCTGAGGATGTAACAGGAATTGTAAACAACTTTTACCCGGTATCGTTAGAGCTTGTAAGTGATACAGATAAAGAGGCACTATGGGATGAATACGTTGAAAGGTACCATGAATTGAAGTACGGAAGTCCCTTTGGTAATCGGATAAAGTATTTCATAACAATAAGCGGTGAGAACCCCCAGTATGCGGGTTGTTTGTTGTTTTCTGCTTCTTCATGGGCGCTGGAGGAAAGAGATAAGTTAATCGGATGGGAGAAAGAAGAGAGAAAACAACGGCTCCACCTTATCGTTAATAATTCGAGGTTTTTGATTTTCCCATGGATAAAGATAAAGAATTTGGCCAGTTATGCACTGGGTGAATCAGCAAGAAGAATCCGAAAGGACTGGCTTAAATTATTTAAATATGAGCCTGTGCTATTGGAGACATTTGTAGATGGTGCTAAATATAGCGGTGGATGCTATACGGCAGCAAACTGGATCTATGTTGGGGATTCAAAAGGTAGAGGGAGACATGCGCCTAGTAAGAAATACGTAACATCACCTAAAAAGATTTATCTATACCCTCTGGTCAAAGATTTCAGAGACTATCTTACAGGTAAAAAGCAAGGCGGTGAAATCCTGTGAATGTAGCCGAAAGTAAGGTATCGCGGGCACAACGAAGATATGAAGCACGTCAGGTAGAGAAGGATGCTCGTAAAGCAGAAACAAAACAGCGCCAATCAGAAATCGAGGCACGTAGGGCAGAGAAAAGTAAAAAGGCATCCGAGACTTGGAACTGGAAGAAACCAGATAGGAATATAAGAAACCAGAAGTGTCAATTTGAGACAGCCGATGAAGAAATGGAAAACAGACATGAGACTGCTGCAGAAACGTTGAAGGTGTACAAAAGGTATCTACCAGGCATATTAAAAGATTTATCCGAAATAAAGGATCCGCGGAATCCGAAGAAGATAGACCATACGCTTTCATTGTTAATGCTCTATGGAATTTTTATGTTTGTTTTCCATAACTCTTCAAGAAGAGATGCCGATAAAGATATGAATATGGTATTCATGGAAAACATGAGGGCATTCTTTCCTGAGCTTGACAGCCTTCCTCATTCAGTTACATTAGCACGTTTGTTAGAAAGAATAGATGTGCTACAAATAGAAAGATTGGCGGTAAATTTAATTAACCGCCTGATCCGCAATAAGAAGTTTCAGAATTATACAGTTGGCAGTAAGTACATAATTGGGATTGACGGTACACAGAAGTTTACTCGGGAATATGAATGGTGTAAAAACAGCTCGAAGAGGCACAAAAAAGGTCAACCTGAAGGCGTAAATCAATATTATGCATATGCCCTAGAAGCATGCTTAATCTTGCCAGGTGGAATCAGTCTTCCATTTATGACAGAGTTTTTAGACAGGCATGAGTACAATGATGGTGGGGTAGATACGGAAAATCAAAAACAAGATAGCGAAAGAAAAGCATTTTACCGTCTGGCAAATAGATTAAAAAAGTATTTTCCGCAGCTTAAAATTGCGGTAACACTCGATGGTTTATACCCAAATGGACCAGTGGTGGAATTATGCCGTAAATATCAGTGGGATTATATGATAGTTTTAAAAGACGGTTCTTTGAAGAGTGTATGGGAATATATTAATCCTCTTAAAGATAAAGGAGAACTTAATGAACATCATCAAAATATCAATGGTATAGAGCAAAAATTTTATTGGATAAATGGTATAGATTATCGCTTTGGTGATAATGGAACTAAAGCGCAGAATTTGAATGTTGTCATATGTGAAGAGACATTTATGGAGATGGATGGAAAAACCGGGTACAAGGTTCCAAAAACAAAAAAGTTTGCATGGATATCCGAGAAAGAAATTAACGAAAGAAACGTTCATAAGAGATGTAATCTGATTGGTAGGCCTCGTTGGAATATTGAGACTCAAAACCTTGTAGAAAAGCATCATGGTTATGCATATGAACATTGTTTTTCCTATGACTGGGAGGTTATGAAAGGTTTCCACTATCTTATGCACCTAGCTCATATTATCAATGTGCTAACAGTAGTTTCAGAAGGATTGAGTGAATGTGTTAAAAAATCTGGTGTTAGAGGTTTTATTCGGAAGCTATGGTTAGTATTTTCAGGAAGCATTTTGGATATTGAAAAGCTTCATAAACTAATCCCAGAAAGATACCAGATTCGATTGGCTATCTGAATAAATGCAATGAAAGGGGTGATGACCAGAAAAAAAGAGTATAGCGTGATCGACAGCAATATGGGTTCTGCTGGCTTAAACTTAGTCCTACGACTAATTGCATAAAAAAGAACTCATATCCATAAAGTGTAATCCTCATCCTCATTTCTGATTTTAGAACATTTGCTATACCAGCCCAAATCAGGAATAAGAGAGTATGGTTAGACCTCATATATGCTATTCGGTTATGGTTGCTCAACCTTAATATTATTTTAATTCAAGAAACTATGCACTTTGTTGTTATTATATGGTAACATGAACCACGGAGTATAAAATTTCAAGTATAGGGTGGTTGGATGAACATATTAAAAATTTGATGCATCAGCACTGAATCATTGCAAAGGAGATTGAAGCTATGTCTTATTGTCGTTATAATCAGAAGAATATAGAAATAATTAATGCTTCTGCAAAAAAAGCTGGGGTAGATGCTAAGTCTCACGCTAAAGTTGCCTGTGTAGACG
>DASRMZ010000232.1:0-13701 GCA_035647675.1 Thermoclostridium sp.
CTAATAATGTGTTTGGGAGAAAATTAAATGATTGAAAATAAAAAAATATAGAAAGGGTACAGATTAGAAATATATTCATAGTATTACCAACCTGCACCCTTTTGTTCCTTTAATATTATAAGGATTATTCATCCTCATGAGAAAAGTAACCGTTTAAAAATATACCTTACTCGTTCAATAATCGTATTTGTATCATTATAAGCAATAATGTTATTAATACTCATTTTCCTTAAGTATTACATCATGAGCTCCACCTTCAACTAGGCTTGTAGCAGAAACCACGGTAATGCGTGCAGTTTCTTGTAGCTCCTTTATTGACTTTGCACCGCAACTAGACATTGTAGAGCGTATCTTTGAAAGAGTTACATCCAAGTTATCCTTTAGCTTACCAGCATATGGTACATAGCTGTCCACGCCTTCTTCAAACTTCAAGTTGGAGCTCTCACCTAAATCGTACCTCTGCCAGTTTCTCGCCCTATTTGAACCTTCACCCCAATACTCTTTCACATAGCTGTTTCCGCGGCTGACCCTTTTATTCGGGCTTTCATCAAACCTTGCAAAATAACGTCCCATCATAACAAAGTCTGCACCCATTGCCAATGCCAGCACTATATGATAATCATGTACAATGCCTCCGTCAGAACAGATTGGAATGTAATTACCCGTTTTTTTAAAATACTCATCCCTAGCCTTAGCCACCTCTATAATCGAACTCGCCTGACCACGGCCTATTCCCTTTTGTTCGCGGGTAATGCATATTGAACCTCCGCCAATTCCAACCTTAACAAAATCAGCTCCTGATTCTACAAGATACATAAAGCCTTCCTTGTCTACAACATTTCCGCCACCAACAGTTACATCATGGTTTTCCTTTACATATTTTATTGTATCCCTTTGATATTCTGTATAACCGTCGGAAGAATCTACACATAATGTATCTACTTCTGAGTTTATTAATTCAGGAACTCTTTCTTTATAGTCTCTAGTATTTATACCTGCTCCTACAACAAGCCTTTTATGGGGATCAAGTAGCTGTTCTGGGTTTGCTTTATGATCATCATAGTCTTTTCTAAAAACAAGATATTGAAGCCGTTGATCCTTATCTATTATTGGGAGACTGTTTAGTTTATATTCCCATATGATATCATTAGCTTCGCTTAATGTTGTCCCGATTTGACCGACTATAAGATCCTTGAAAGGAGTCATAAACTCAGACACTTTTTTATCTAATGAATCACGGCTTAAGCGATAATCCCGTCCTGTAACAATCCCCAGTAATTTGCCCGAGGCTGTTCCATCATCTGTAACGGCAATTGTTGAGTGACCTGTTTTTTCTTTCATTGCAATTACATCTTTAACTGTATGATTTATTGATACATTAGAATCACTTACAACAAAGCCTGATTTGTGTTTTTTCACCCTTTTAACCATATCTGATTGTGTTTGTATTGATTGAGAACCATATATAAACGAAAGTCCGCCCGTTCTTGCTAATGCAATAGCAAGAGTATCATTTGATACCGATTGCATGATGGCACTTACAATAGGAATGTTTATCTTTAAGCTTGGCTTGTTATCTTTTGAAAACTTAACTAGTGGTGTTGTTAAGTCAATACTTGTCGGTGTACAATCCCTTGTTGTCAAGTTTGGCAGTAGTAAATACTCGCTGAATGTTCTTGATACATCTGGGTAAATAATTGGCATTTTGTCTCCTCCTTTTCATTTTGCCCTATTATTTATAACTACTCCATAAAACCGTAAAACCGTCGTTTTTAAAAAATTCATTTGTAAATATTTATAAAACATTGTTCATTCCACAGTTGTTTACCAACCCTTCTATAAAGATTGGTGATGTGCTTTAGTAAATGAAATAGATGATAAATTTTATCAAGTCTATACGACTTTTTGTTAATTGTCAAACATTATTTAATAATTTTAGTTCAGTGTGGATGAAAATGTTACTGCTCACTTCCTTAGTATTTTGAGATATAGATGTGCACAGTAACATAAAAATATTTAATTCCATGTTATTTTACTCGTTTAGCCCCGCTATGCTATTGGAACAAAGCATCAACAAATTCCTGTGGATCAAATGGTTGAAGATCGTCTATTTGTTCGCCCACACCAATAAATTTTACTGGTATATTAAGTTCTGATTTTATTGATACTACTATACCACCCTTTGCAGTGCCATCTAGTTTTGTAAGAACAATTCCATCTACCCCAACTGCTTCGGTAAAATGTATTGCCTGTGAAACTGCATTTTGCCCGGTTGTAGCATCAAGCACAAGCAATGTTTCGACATCCGCCCCTGGAAGTTCTCTATTAATGACACGATGGATTTTTTTAAGTTCCTCCATAAGGTTCTTCTTTGTGTGCAAACGCCCTGCGGTATCGCATACAATTACATCAAAATTTCTTGCTTTTGCTGCTGCGATAGCATCAAAAACAACAGCAGATGGATCCGAGCCTTCAGAATGCTTAATAATATCCACATCCGCTCTTTTCGCCCATATTTCAAGCTGGTCTATTGCAGCGGCTCTAAATGTATCTCCTGCCGCCATTATTACCTTTTTCCCTTGACTTTTAAGTACGCTACATATTTTCCCTATTGATGTTGTCTTTCCAACACCATTTACACCAATTACCAGGATGACAGATGGTTTAGTATTAAGCTTGAGCTGGCTTTCCCCTGAAAAAAGAATTAAAGAAATCTCCTCTTTTAGTATTTCTTTTACTTGAATAGGATCCTTTACTTTTTGATCCTTAACCTTTTGTTTTACGTTCTCAATTATCTTTAAACTTGTCTCCACACCCACATCAGAGGTTATTAATATTTCCTCAAGCTCTTCAAACAAATCCTCGTCTATCTTACCCATCGAAACAAGAAGTTGATCAACCCTTTGAGTAATGCTTTCTCTTGTCTTTTTTAGTCCATTTTTCAATCTATTAAAAAAAGCCATTTTAAGTTCTCCTTTTTATCAAATGTCTATGTAAGGTTCCCGTCCTTCATAATAGTGTGCATCTGTAGTACGAAATAAACATAAAATTATTCTATACTGCCTTGTCTACTTCACTGAGCTTTAATGATACTACTGACGATATACCATATTCCTGCATCGTAACACCATATAGTGCATCACAAGATTCCATTGTCCCCTTTCGATGAGTTATAATAATAAATTGCGTTGTATCGGAAAATTTCTTCAGATAGTCGGCAAACTTATATACATTTGCATCATCTAAGGACGCTTCTATTTCATCTAAAATACAAAATGGAGCAGGACGTAGCTTTAATATTGCAAATAGTAATGCTATTGCCGTCATCGCCCTCTCCCCTCCGGATAAGAGGAGCATGTTTTGAAACTTTTTACCTGGGGGCTGAGCAACAATATCAATATCGCATTCTAAAACATTGTCTGGATCCTCAAGCACGACTTCTGCCCTCCCACCTTCGAATAGCTCACGAAACACCTCATTAAAGTTTTTGTTTATACGTTTAAACTCTTCAAGAAATTGTTTTTTCATAATGGACAGCATCTCTTGAATGATTCGATTTAGCTTCTCTTGGGATTTAACAAGGTCATTTTTTTGCTTTAGCAAAAAACTGCATCTTTCATTTGTTTTACTATAGTCCTCAATAGCAGATACATTTACATGCCCCATCTGCCGTATTTCGCCCTTTAATTCATCAATTCTTAATTGAGTCTGTCGTATATTAGTAACCTCTGCTCTATATTCTTCCGCATTCCCATATGTTAATTCATACTCATCCCACAAACGGTTTTGCAAGGCTTCAAGCTCGGTTTCCAATCTTGCTTTTCTTATTTCTAGTCTATTGTATTGTTCTTGCAGTATATTGATTGAATCATTATGGGATGAAACTATTTCTAACATTCCAGAGGCTTCATCCTCAAGAGCAGCAACCTCTTCTGACAACCCCTCTAGCTTCAAATGCTTTCCTAATTTATATTCATTTTGCTGTTTAATTTTATCTTTTTGGCTTACAATTTCAGACTTCAACGTTTCAATACGCCCTGTGTTTTTTACTTGATCCTGAAGACGTTTGTTAATATTATCCTCTATAAGTATTTTTTCTTCATTTAGACTTCTAATTGAATCTCGGGTTTGATCCATGCTTTCAAGCACTGAGTTTACAGATACTTTATAATTGTTAATATCCAAATGAATGGCATCCCTTGAAGCTTGTTCAGTTTTGCTTTTCACCTGGTGTTCTTCTATAGTGTTTTTAAGGTTGTCTATGTTTTGCTCAATCTCAGAAAGCTTTTTACCTTCGAGAGTAATATCTTCTTCTAAATATTGTACATTACTACATAATTCATTTTTATCAGCTAATAGCATCTCCTGCTTAGAGCCTAATTCTTCAATTAAATCTTGTATGGAAAGAACCCTTTGTTCTTCTCTAATAACTATAAGTTCAAGATCCTGGTGCTCTTTCTGAAGCATACTAATATGTTCTTCAAGCTTATTGAGACCCTCGGCCTTCTCTTTACAACTTATTTCAAGTGTTTTATATTGTTCTGATAGCACAGACAATTTTGCATCTAATTCCTTTATGATTCTGTTTCTTGATAAAAGGCTTGAGGATTTTGAAGGTTGGCTTCCACCTGTCATAGAACCACCCTGATTTAGAACTTCCCCCTCAACAGTTACAACCCTAAAACTAAATCCAAATTTTCTCGATATGATAATTCCAGCATCAAGATCTTCAACAACAACAGTTCTACCTAAAATATTAAGAATAATGTCTTTGAATTTTGGGTCACACTGTACCATATCAGATGCAATCCCTAGATACCCTTTCTCATTGCTAAGCTTTTTTTGGATATCAGCATTTAATACTCTAGGCTTTATAGATGTAATAGGTAAAAATGTGGCTCGTCCAAGATGCTTTTCCTTAAGAAAGCTAATGGCGTTTTTTGCCGTATATTCATTTTGTGTAACAATATTTTGAAGGGTAGCGCCCATTGATACCTCAACGGCAGTTTCAAAATTCTCTCGAACGGCGATTAGTTGAGCCAATGCACCGAAAATCCCTTGACCAAAATCAGAGTTTTCACGGCATGTCTTTAAAACAGCTCTTACACTATGACTGTATCCTTCAAGACTGTTCTCCATATCCTTTAACACCTTATTGCGGGATTTTGTAGCCTGAAGCTGTGAGAGACATTTATTTTGCTCTGTACGTAAAGCTTCGAGCTCCTTCTTTCCGTTTTGTAAGGACTGATGAACTTGTTCTAATTTTTCTTTTTTAAATAAATGAGCTTCCTTTTGCTTTCGCAAACCATCCTGCGCTACTTCAAGCTGCATGCTTTGTTTATCGCGATCTAGGATAAGATTTTTAATATCATCCTCAACCTTATCTTCTCTTTCGATAAAAGCTTGCTTTTCATTCTTTAGACTATTAAATATTGTACGGCTTTCTGATAAAGCATCCAGTTTATCCATTACTTCCTGCTTCATTAGTTCTATATGCTTTTCGCTCTCATCAAGCCGGGATAAAACGTTAGACAATTTCCCTTCTGCTTCATTAAGAAGGTCTGAATACTTCTCTTTGTCCTTCTCCAATGCATTAATCCTATTATTCCTTTTATCAATATCACTTATTATTAAGGCAATCCTTGCTTTTAATTCATCTATGCTTTGCTCCGATGCAGCATTACTTGATTCAATATGATTAATTTTTTCTTCGCCTATTTTTATTTGATTTTCAAGCTGGTCAACGCCTTTATCTAACTCAATAAGTTCATTTTTTAAAGCTTCTAAGGACTTTTTTAATATGTCAAGCTTTTCATTTTTCTCCCGGTTTTCCTGAATTTTATTATGTAATATATCTTTCTCATCTTGTATGTTTTTTACTACCTGACTAAACTGAGTATCAATTTCTTCAATTTTATTTTTATTTTTCGCAATATTATCAAGATAAAGTGCCACTTCAATCTGTTTAAGCTCATTACTAAGTATTATGTACCTTCTTGCCTTTTCTGATTGCTCTTGAAGCGGCCCTAGCTGTGATTCAAGTTCAAAGATTATATCATCAATGCGTAGTAAATTTTGTTCTACCCCTCCAAGCTTTCTTTCAGCTTCCCTTTTTCTGGTTTTGTATTTCATAATACCAGCAGCTTCTTCAAAAATGCCACGCCTATCGTCAGAACGCGCGCTTAATATTTCGTCTATTTTACCTTGCCCTATAATAGAATAACCTTCCTTACCAACCCCAGTATTTAAGAAAAGTTCATTTATATCCTTAAGGCGGCATAAAGTCTTGTTAATATAATATTCACTTTCGCCAGAGCGATAGACTCTTCTTGCTATGGTTACTTCTGAAAAATCTAATGGTATAGCTCTGTCTGAATTGTCAAGCAATAATGTAACTTGTGCAAAACCAACAGGCTTTCTATGCTGAGTGCCCGCAAAAATAATATCCTCCATTTTATTACCACGAAGTTGCTTTACACTTTGTTCTCCTAAAACCCAACGAACTGCATCTGCTATATTACTTTTCCCACTACCATTAGGACCTACAACTGCAGTTAATCCCTTATTAAAATTGAGATTTATTTTATCAGCAAAGGACTTAAACCCTTGCATTTCTACGCTTTTTAAATACAAAATGCACACCCCGGTAATTTAATGAGCCTTTTACGATGTTACATATTTTACGTATGGCTATACACTATATTGTAGTATGTATGCATGAGAGCTTAGCACCACATGCTGTACAGGCAATACTTATTTAGATTAAATCGCAAAAGCCTTTAATATTTTTTTGATTATTATTAATATAAAAACCCCTTATGAATGTTCGTATTGCTACAGTAAAGAGTTTTTTGTATAACAAATCTATTCTACCATAAATTGATGGTAATGCAATAATTTCGTTTGCCGAGCCTTTTAGGATCTCATATTCAATGCTGAATTTAAGCATAAAAAAAGCAGGTAATTGCCTGCTTTAATCAATTGAGGTTTTTGTAGTTTAACATCACAAAAGCCTCAATTTTTAATAGTGTTGAAAAACTACATATTATTTTGAACAATTAATCTCTTTCAGACAACTTAACATATTCTGCTCTTTCTCTTACATTTATGTATGCAGGACGAATAATCCGTTCACCATTAATTCTTTCCTCCATTATATGTGCGCACAGTCCAACAACTCTTGCTATAGCAAAAATCGCTGTAAATAAATCTGTTGGAATATTAAGCATGTCATATACAAACCCAGAATAAAAATCAACATTTGCACACATTGTCTTGTCTGTTTTCTTCAACTCATTAAAAACAATAGGTGCAAGGCGCTCTACTCTCTCATACAAATCGTACTCTTCCGTTCTTCCCTTTTCTTTAGCCAGTTCCTTAGCTTTTCTTTTTAGTAACACACATCTTGGATCGGATAGTGTATATACTGCATGGCCTATCCCGTAAATAAGCCCGCTACGATCATAAGCATCTTTTTTGAGAATCTTTAATAAATACTCACTTACTTGAGAATCACTACCCCAGTTATTTACTTCACGCTTCATTTCATTCATCATTTCCATAACCTTTAGGTTTGCTCCACCATGTTTAGGTCCTTTCAATGAACCCAATGCAGCAGCAATACATGAGTATATATCGGTACCAGTAGAAGCAACCACATGGC
This sequence comes from Thermoclostridium sp., assembly GCA_035647675.1. Taxonomy (GTDB): domain Bacteria; phylum Bacillota; class Clostridia; order DSM-8532; family DSM-8532; genus Thermoclostridium. The sequence continues at coordinate 7,664 of DASRMZ010000232.1, forward strand.
TTGTAAAGGTTGAATTGTTCCCTCCACCATGCTCAGCGTGCAGTATTAAAGCTGTATCTAGTGTTGATGCTTCAAGATGGGTAAATGAACAATCGGGTCTACTTAACCTGAGCACATTTTCTGCTGTGGACAATTCAGGTAAAGGCATATGCACAAAAAGACTACTTCCATTATAGTAATGTGATTTAGCTTGATAACCGTATGCACCCATTAATGGTAGACGTGCAATTATCTCCATGCTCTGCCTAAAAAGATTCTTTATACTTGTATCCTCTGCATTTTCATCATATGAATAGGACACAAGAATCGCCCTAGCTAATTTATTCATTATATTTGAGCTTGGTGCCTTCATAATAATATCGCGGACAAAGCCTTCGGGTAGAGTCCTGTTATTTACCAATACATTTTTAAACATATCCAATTCTTGTATGTTTGGCAATTCACCAAATAACAGTAAGTATGCACATTCTTCAAACCCAAACCTGTCTTCAGCAATACATGAATCTACAAGTTCGTATACATCAATACCACGGTATATGAGTTTACCTTCCTGTGAAATCTTTTGTCCATTTTCAAATCTATAAGCGTGAACATCACCTATTTCTGTAAGTCCTACCACAACGCCCGTTCCATCTTCATTTCTCAAGCCTCTTTTAACATTGTGGTCTGAATATAAGGCGGGACTGTAATAACTATCGTGGTCTATTTTTTTTGCAGATTGCTCATAATACTTGTTTAGCTTATCAAGTGGTATATCATAACCCATACTTCAACTCTCCTTTTACATCTGAATTGCAGCTTAATTATTATGCCTGCTGCGATTTTGCTTTTTTAAGGCTGCATCGCAAATTTTTTTCAATATTGATAAAATTAATGCATGTTTTGAGTAAATTCAATAAATTAAAAATTTATAGTTCTCAAATCATATATTGAATTATTGTATACAGTTAACTTATTGATGTCAAGCGTTTAATGAAATTTTAGCTTTATAAAGTTTCATTAACAGATATTTTGATTCAGTTCTACACAAATAGTCATAAAAAACTTAACTCTTTAAATTGCTAAGCTTCCATAACACTGTGATTCCCCGTGAAAACCTGCCTTTATTCATTCATATTAAATATGCAAGTTGCAACCGTACAACTTGCAGCGTCCTGTTGCTACAAATATAGTGGATTGTGCTTTCAGACTGAGACATCGCAAAATGCCCGAATATAAAGTCACTTTTCGAAAATACTAAAGTAAATGATTTAATAACAATAACTATCACTAGGAGAATATATATGAGTCAATTAAAAGATACATCAGAAGAAAAAAGAGGTAATGTAATTCATATGACACAACGTGATCCAAGGGAAGCCACCATACAACATGTAATACCAATTTGGTATATAAAAACCAAAAATATTATATACTATATTCTCGGTCTTTTAGAAGTTTTGCTAGGATTGCGCTTTATATTTATGCTGCTTGGAGCCAATCCAAAAAGTGGCTTCACATCGTTTCTATATGCTATAACGGGTATTTTTATAGCACCCTTTTCAGGTATATTCATCCCCTTATCCACCATAGGTTTGGCAAGCAGATCGGTTCTTGATCCTGCGACAGTAATAGCAATGGCAATTTATGCATTAGTTGCTTGGGGAATCGTTAGACTACTATGGATTCAGGTCTCTAAAGAAATATAGGCTTTATTCCTGAAAGCACAAAGAAGCTTAAGATGTCTTCTGCACATAATAAATTTGATTTATATCTGTGGCTTTTACCTTTTAAAGTCAAACATAACATTCGCCTTTAAAACTAATACCCTGCTCCTTCCATAGCAGAAAGCGCCGAATCGGTATAACGTTTAAATATACCTTTTCTCACAGGCCTGGGCAAAATTCCATTGTTTTGTTTGCGTTTTTCTAATTCTTGTTCAATTTCCTCGAAGGTTGCCTCTTTCCCCATAATTCCTACTATGTGTAACGTTCTTTTTTCTATATTATATTCAATTATATCTCCCGTCTCAACAAATGCTATGGGACCACCCGAAGCAGCCTCAGGCGATACATGACCAATTGCAGCACCCCTCGTTGCACCAGAGAACCTACCGTCTGTGACAAGTGATACCGTACCATTGAGCCTTTTGTCACAAACTATCGCTTCAGTTGTCATCAACATCTCAGGCATTCCGCTACCTCTTGGACCTTCATAACGTATAACAATTATTTCTCCAGGATTAATATCACCATCCAAAACTGCATTATAGGCATCTTCCTCAGAATTGTACACTCTTGCAGCACCCTTATGTTCTCTCATGTTTTCAGCACATGCTGAATACTTTACAACTGCACCTTCTGGCGCAAGATTTCCTTTCAAAATAGCTATTGAACCTGTCTCTGTTGCCTTTTCAACAGGAATTATTACCTGTTCACGCTTCAATCCATAATTATGCAAATAGCCTAGGTTCCTCTCAAAAAAGTTATCCTTTTGAATATCCTCAAGGTTTTCACCAAGGGTTTTACCAGTTACCGTAAGTACATTTAGATTCAAATAATCCTTTAGCATCAATTGAACCATTGGTATACCACCTGCAAACCAAAAAGACTCTGTAATGTGCTCACCACTTGGATTTATATTGCCAATGTGCGGAATCCTATGATTAATCTCGTCAAACAGCCCAGGCTTTAAATGTATTCCTAATTCCATTGCAATGGATGGTAGATGAATGGTTGCATTTGTAGAACCACCAATGGCACTGTGTATAATTATTGCGTTTACAAAGGCTTCTTCTGTCATGATTTTCGATGGGGTAATATTGTTTTTAACCAACCTCATAATTTGCCTACCAGAATTGCGTGAAAATGTTAAAATATCACGCATGGTTGCTGGAACTAATGCACTTCCAGGGAGTGCCATTCCTAGCGCTTCTGCTATACATTGCATTGTACTTGCTGTACCAAGAAATGAGCATGCTCCTTCTGAAGGGCATCCGGTAAGTTTATAATCTCGAAGCTCACTATCGCTAATTTCACCTTTTCTTTGTCTTACAGAAATATCGCCCGTACCAAGGGATGTAGTCATGTAAGGACCTGGTCTCATGCTGCCACCTGGTATGAATATTGCAGGAATATCAAGTCTAGCTGCTGCTTTTAAATGAGCAGGCACCGACTTATCACACGATGAGGTAAGAATAATGCCATCCCACGGAACAACGCTACCATGTATCTCCACCATGTCACAAATTGCCTCCCTTGAGGCTAGAATCATATTCATGCCATTATGCCCTTGCGCACAGCCGTCACAAACATCGGTGGTGTGAAAATGGGCAGCAAAGCCACCCTCTTCAATGGTCCCATACTTTGCTTGTTCTGTTAGTTTGTTCAGGTGAGTGCTTCCTGGATGGCTATCACCATATACATCCTCTATTAAAATTTGAGGCTTTAATATATCTTTTTCATCCCACCCTGAACCAAGCTGAAGGGTATCAAACTGTGCCCACAACGATCGTTCAGATGAGCTTTTTTGCTTTATCATATTCACTGTCCCTTTCATTTACTTAGAATATTCTTTTAATCCGTCCACTATTTTTCTCATAACATCTCCAGCACGCTCACGTATAACTATCCTTGCCATTGAATCGAAGGGTGTTGCACCCATATTTAATATAATCAATTTATCCCCTCTGTAGTAATTGAGCAATCCTGCTGCCGGATAGACTAGAAGGCTTGTGCCAATAACCAAAAGCACTTCTGCTTGCCTTGCAATGTCCACCGCTTTTGATAGATCCTTTTCATTTAAAGGTTCTTCATACAACACTACATCGGGTTTTATTATTCCTCCGCACTTATCGCAGATTGGCACGGACTTATTCATTTTGAAGATTTGATCAATAGAGAATTCCATCTTGCATTTCATACAAAAATTGAGCTTTGTGGTACCATGAAGCTCAATAACATTTGTAGAACCAGCTTCTTGATGCAGTCCATCAATATTTTGGGTTATAACAGCCGAAATATTGCAGTACTTTTCCATCTCTGCCAGTGATTTATGGCAGTGGTTGGGTTTAGCATCTCTAAATATAAAATTGTTCAAATAATAATCATAGAATACATCAGTTTTGTTCATGAAAAAACTATGGCTTAATAGTGTTTCTACTGGATAGTCATATTTTTTCTTTTTTGTCGGTCCATTGTCGGATCTGAAGTCTGGAATACCACTTTCAGTTGAGGCTCCCGCACCTGTAATGACAACAACATTTGATGCCTCATTAATTAATTGTGTAGCTTGAAAAATATTATCCAAAAAATCATCTCCTCCTTTATTCTGTTTTGTAGACAATCAAGCCTATACTACGAAAAAATGATTACCCTAGTTTTTTTTCTATTAAATTACCCAGCTCTTCAGCCTTTCGTGTAATATATTCTAAATCCTTACCCTCAATCATAACCCGTACAAGGGGTTCTGTTCCAGATGGGCGAATCAAAACTCTTCCTTCACCATGAAAGGTTTTTTCTAATTCACTACATTTAAAAGCAACTTCAGGATCATTCATATATGTAAGTTTATTCTCGCTTTTGACTCTTGCATTTTTTAGTACTTGTGGATATACCTTCATCATTGAAGATAATTCCTTTAGACCTTTACCAGTTCTTTTAACTATTTGTGCTAGCTGAAGTGCTGTAAGTTGACCATCTCCAGTTGTATTATAATCAAGCATAATAATATGTCCAGATTGCTCTCCCCCAAGAATGTGCCCATGCTCTAGCATCTGCTCAAGCACATATCTATCGCCAACATTTGCCTTTTCTAGGGTTATGCCTTGCTCCTTAGCCATAATATCAAGACCTAAGTTACTCATAACTGTTACAACAATGGTATCATTTATTAGCTTATTCTGTCTCTTTAAGTCAAGGCCTATAATAGATAAGATCTTGTCGCCATCAATATAATTCCCCTCACAGTCAACGGCTAGAACTCTATCTGCATCACCATCAAAAGCCAATCCAAAATCGCATTTGTTATCAACAAGAATGGATTTCAGCGTTTCCATATGGGTCGAACCACATTTGTGATTAATGTTTAGACCATCAGGTGCATCGTTAATTACAATAACCTCTGCCCCTAACTCACGAAAAACTCTAGGAGCTGTTTCATAAGCTGCTCCATTTGCGCAGTCCAAAGCTATTTTTAATCCTTCAAGACGTAAATCCACTGATTCTTTTAAAAATGATATGTACTGCTCCTTTGCTTCTCCTTTTTCAACAACACGCCCTATGGAAGCACCTACAGGAGTTAATATTGGTTCTGAATTGTCCAATATTATAGCTTCTATTCTTTCTTCCTCGCTATCCGAGAGTTTATATCCATTTTTGTCAAAAAACTTAATTCCATTGAATTCTGCTGGATTGTGAGATGCTGATATAACAATACCTGCATCTGCTTTATATTTGCGAGTTAAATGTGCTATGGCAGGTGTAGAAATAACGCCAAGACAAACTGCATCAGCCCCTGCTGAACAAATCCCGGCTACAAGTGACTTTTCAAGCATATCCGAAGAACGCCTTGTATCCTTGCCTATAACAATTTTCGGTGTATGCTTGGCATGTTCAGATACAATATGAGCACCAGCTTTACCTAACTTAAAAGCAAGTTCACAAGTTAATTCAGTATTAGCAATACCTCTAATACCATCTGTTCCAAATAATCTACCCAATTTTATACCTCCCACAAATATGGTAAAAATGCAAAGTCAAAAAAAAATAATTAAAATATAATTATAGTTACATAATCCATTATACTCTAAGATAGTTCGCACTATCAACGTTTTTTATTAAAGCCGCCCTTTATACCACTCGTACCGTTACTGCCCACACCCTTCGTATTTTTCGTATTTAGGGATATAGCTGTGCAATATAAGAAAACATTAGCGGAATGAAGCTTACCCATCCCGGGGGCATGCTTCGGGTAATTTGAGATATACATGTGAATAATAAATTTTCCGTTAGTGCACAGCTATATCTCTCTGGTTACCTATGCGCTGTAACCTTATATGG
>DASRMZ010000233.1:0-3536 GCA_035647675.1 Thermoclostridium sp.
ATATTAAACGTGACAATGAGCGACCCGTGAGCCTTTGACCTTGACCACTCACTTAGAGTCTTGCGCAATTTAAGGCGTTGTATTAGATTTAGTGATTTTGCCGCAAAGTAAACAAACCACCCGAAGCATGCCCCCGGATGGGTAAGCCGCAACATACAAAGATGCTCAGCAACTTTTTGTGTTGCTTTTTTGGAGCGTTTGTATTATTATATATATTGCACATTGATTCAGCTGTTTATTATGCGCCCGTAGCTCAATTGGATAGAGCGTCTGGCTACGGAGGAAACGGTAAAGGGTATTTTAAAGAGAAAAAGTTAAAAATGTGCCATTAGCTAAATTGGATATAGCGTTCGGCTACGGACCGAAAGGCTTCGGGTTCAAGTCCTGAATGGCACGCCACAGTTAAATTAGAGGGTACATGCATAAATGCATATACCCTCTAATTTTTATCTTGGCTAAAGAATCAGAAGGTCAAAATTTATTGGCTTACATTGGCTAACAAGAATTAGAAATTTTGATATATTTCCAGGCATTTTTATTTATGTTATAATAGAATTGATGATGAAATGTATTACTTAAGTACGGTTTTGTATAGAAGGTGACAGATTGGATAATAATGAGAAGTATAGCTATTGGGAAGAGTATGCACAGTACGACCTTGATACAGCTAACGTCATGTTTGACACAGAAAGATATCTATACTCTGTGTTTATGTGTCAACAGGCTATTGAGAAAATTGTAAAGGGGATATATGTTCTTTATACCGGTGAGGAACCTGTCAAGACACATAACATTGCTCTCGTTTTCAACAATCTGTGTGACCGTGGAGATTTTCGAAGGCTTGTAACGGAGGAAGACTTTGACCGCCGCAGGGACGAATATACACCCATATTTGTGAGACTGTTGGCCTTTTATATATCAGCTAGATACCCAGCCTATAAGGAAAAGCTGACATCAATGATAAACAAAACAGAAACTGAGGAGATTATGGTAAAGGCAAAGGAGGCGTTCTTATGGGTGCAATCCCTCAAGAAGTTCTCAACATAACAACTGAATACATCAATAAATTAAATCAACAGATACCTGTAGAGAAAGCGATTTTATTTGGATCCTATGCAAAAGGCAACTATGCAAAGGATAGCGATGTAGACCTTGCAGTATTTTCTCCTGCTTTTGAAAACATGACTCGTGTAGATGGACTTACCTTTCTTCTAATGCAAGCTTTAGATTATAAGCTTGACATACAACCGCAACCTTTTACTATGAACGATTATGTAGAGCAAACAGGATTGGTTGATGAGATATTAAAGACTGGTATGGAAATAAACGTAATGACCAAATAGTGATAGACAACTGTATATCACCTGAAGGCTGCCAATTGGCGGTCTTTTTTTGTGCTTCAAAATAATCGTAGAGTTAAATGATATATGTAGCAAAAGCATGTTACAAAAGTTGTAAAGTGTATCAAATGAGACAGATTTATGTTTTCTCGTTCTATCATAAACTTGCCAATATGTTCTTTTTTCGTTATATTGTGTTCTCGGCTCTTTCTCTTCATTTTTATAGCCAATATAGACTATTCCTAACGGAAGGTGGATGACGATATAAAAAGTGAATAGCACCGGATATTTGATTAGCTAAAGTGAGTATGATTTTTAAATTAGGGATTGTTGACATGCTGTCAACTTTCCATTATGCTTATTAGCTGTAATCGATATGACGCAAACTTCTAGTAATAAGAAGCATCAGAGACTGCAAACTATTTATTGGCTATCGAGTCAGAAGGTCAAAAATGGAGGTTAACGATGGCTTACGTTGGCTAACGGATAATGCAGTGTTATATAGGGTTAAAGGTTGTTATCAATAGGGTTTTGGCGATTTGGAATGTTAGCCTACGGACCAGAAGGTTGTGGATTCGATCTCTGCCGGGCGCGCCAAAGGAAAATCCCTAAAAATATATTTTAGGTTTTTTTCGATCCAAAAAATATAGTGCTCTAAGAGTATAGTGATTAAGTAATATGCTCCTATCTCATTTAAGGTCTTTATGGCATTCAAACAGAAAGGTTGGTAAATTCATGAGTAAAAGTAAATATACAAATAGAGGATTAAAAAAAAGAAAGGTTCAGAAGAAAGGTAGCTTAAAACCTGTACTTACAACAATTATTGTATGTATTCTTATGGGAGCTGCTTTTTACCTAGGAACTAGGTATGACTCATTAGAAAGCATTTTAACAAATAAGCCTGATAATGCACAGAACACTCCTATAACAGGTGTGCCTGGAAACTCACAGAATACGCCTATAACTGATAAAAACCATAATATACAAGTGACAGAGTCACCAACAATTACTAATGCCCCTATACAAACGAAAACTGTTAACTTAACTCTATATTTTTCAAATTTAAATGCGGATGCTGTTGTGCCAACACAACGTCAGGTCGAAATTGAGACAGATGAAAAGCTTGAAAAGGTGATATTTAAAGAGCTTCAAAAAGGGCCTTATGGGACAGGTGAAGACTCTACCATACCAAAGGATACAAAGCTTCTCTCAGCCGATGTAAAAGATGGTCTTTGTTATTTAGATCTTTCAAGAGAATTTGTGGACAACAATCCCGGAGGTACGGCTTTTGAAACTGTATTGATAAATTCTATTGTTAATTCATTAACCGAGCTTCCTGAAATTAAGAAGGTTCAATTTTTAGTGGAGGGTGAAAAAAGAGAAGTATATAGTCATGTAATATTTGACGAACCATTTGAACGAAATGAAAGCTTCATAAAGAAGGCTGATAGCAAATCCGAGATAGCTAAAGGGAAGGTTCGAGAAATGGGGGATAAAGTACTTACCGCACTTAAGGATAAAAATATGGATGCACTCTCCACGTATATTCATCCCGATAAAGGAGTGCGTTTTTCACCCTATGCCTATGTAGAGGTTGAAAAGGATATAGTTCTTAGTGCAGAACAGATAAAAGAAGCCCTCGACAGCGAGCAGCTGTATATTTGGGGTGCATACGATGGTATAGGTGAACCCATTGAGCTTACCTTTGCAGAATATATAGCTCACTTTGTTTATAATCAGGATTTTCTAATTGCAGATGAAGTGCTCTTTGACCAATATTTTGAACGTGGAAATACAATAAACAATGTCTTCGACGCTTATGCTAACGCTCATGTGCTTGAATACTATTATAGAGGCTTTAACCCTGACTATGAAGGAATGGACTGGGAAAGCCTAAAACTCGTATTTGAACAAAAGGACGGCAAATGGTATTTGACTGGCGTTGTGCATGATCAATGGACCATATAAATACTATTTGTTTCCATCATGATAAACTTGATCTAGAACTATAACCAAAGATAGTATGAAAGCAGCATCTTCGTTGTCATTTATCGAAACACCGTAAGTATCGGAAAATGAAAACCATTTCTTCGATATAATGGCAACAGGTACTCCATTTTTAAAAATACTAAAATCATATGCCCAGAGGTTACCATCGATGTTAAAGTCACCATAATTACTTGTGATATTAAAGCT
>DASRMZ010000234.1:0-10161 GCA_035647675.1 Thermoclostridium sp.
GCATAATACCATTTAGTTCTAATAGTATTCTTTCACGACTTACATCTTTTATATTTTTAGATAGAGCTTCTATCGCGTTTAGAGTATTTTGCTCAATGGAAAAATTAAACCTTGCTTGAAAGCGAATTGCACGCAGCATCCTTAAAGCATCTTCGTTGAATCTTTCTTTTGGATCTCCTACAGTTTTGATTATTCTTCTTTTAATATCGCTAGCTCCATCGAAAGGGTCGATAATACCTTGTACGGGATGATAAGCTATTGCATTCATTGTAAAATCACGTCTTTTAAGGTCTTCTATGAGTGAGTCTGTATAATTGACATTGTCAGGATGCCTGCGATCCGAATACCCTGACTCAACTCTAAAGGTTGTGACTTCAACAGGATTGCTATCTGAAATAACCGTAACGGTACCGTGCTTTATACCTGTAGGTATGCTTTTTTTAAATAGTTTCTGTACCTGTTCAGGGCGAGCTGAGGTACATATATCATAATCCTTAGGTTTAATATTAAGAAGCATATCCCTAATACATCCACCAACAATATATGCTTTGTGCCCATTGTTTTCTAGTATATCAATTATTCTAAGTATATTGTTTGGAATTTCAAATAGCATAAAATCTCCTCATCACCTATCCAACACATGGAGATGGTTCTTTTGTTTGAGACATAGCTGTGCATAACGGAAACTACGCTTCATTTGCAAGAGCTGTATAGTTCAGCAGGCGTTTTTTAACGCAAAGCGTTAAAAATACGCTACACTAATGTTGTGCATTTTGCGAAGCAAAAGCACCTGGGCAAGCCGAAACTCACAAAAATGCTTTTAAAATATTACTTTGTTGCATTTTTGTTCAAACAGTCGGCTTGCATTTCCTCGCTCTGACTATACATCTCTAAGCTACATTACGCTAATGTTTCCTATTATTGCACTTCTATCTCTCATCAGACACCGCTGAACAGTAACGTTCTTTTGTGTTTCCCTATGTGATATATTGTAAATTATTAAAAGAGATGATGCAAACATAGTTAAACAAAAGAAATACCACTAACATAAGCCTGTTGCTGGCAATTTTGACATTTAATTTCTGATGTGTTACTCTGAAAGTAAAAAAGTAAGTTTTTATCATAACTACCTACTCTATTACATCGAAGTAGCGTAGTTATTTAGTCCAGATAGGTTGGAAGCAGGGTAAATAGCATACGTCCCTGATGTAACTTTCAAAGGAGAGGATACTATGAGTTATAGAAAATGGACTAAAATAAGTATCGATTTCTTTCTTATTGTTACAATAATCGTCATATTACAGACATCTAACGCTTTTGCAAATGATGCAGTATTGGGCATGACTCCAGAAGGCGTATATCCTATAACTCAATCTGATATTGTGATGATTTCTGAAGAAATCCATATTCAATTGTTGGATAGAACCAATGCAAAAGTAACTTGTCGTTTTGATTTTCAAAACTTTGGAGATGCACAAACTGTATTAATGGGCTTTCCGGCAGAATTGAATGAGTTTGGTGAGATTACTCCTCCCGAGGCTTTTTGGGCACATCATTTTACCGCTCGAGATGAAAACGGTGATCTTGAGGTTTCTTTAGTGGATACCATTCCCAACCCACCCCTTAAAGAGATTAACCAGATGGAAAAATACAACAAATGGTATAGCTTTTCAGTGAATTTTGCCAGTAATGAAGTAAAGACCTTGCATCATACTTATGATATTTCCATTCCTTACAATTCAATGGGTGATGTATATGTGGGTTATGTCCTGGAGACCGGTGCTTTGTGGAAGGGGTCACTGGGTCATTCAAAAGTTATATTTGATTTCGGTGATATTCCTATATACACTCTAGAAGAGGCATATCCCAATAACTTCTATACAATAGACGGCAATCAATTGATATGGGAACGAAGTGACTTTAAACCCTCCCACAATTTGTTGCTTACCATAAACCCCTACCGATATTCGGAGGATTATTTTAACATGTACAAGGAAGCTTCGCCTGAGCATCTTAAGCCTTTCAGGGAAAAGATAGAGTTTTTTAAGCTATCCTCGGATACCATTCAAAAAAATAGTGAACATTATTATCAACTGTATCAGACACTTGTTAATGAGGATCCAATCTGTGCACTATATATTAAAAGTGCTCTAGGACTTCCTAATGGAAACAGAAAACCTGAATTTGTAGAATGTTCAACTCGTCATCAGATTGGAAACACCTGGTACTTTGATATTTCCGCCATTGATCCGGATGGAGATTTGGTATCTTGTAATGCTGTTATTGACGGTATCGACTCATTCGAGTATAGCGACAGCGCATTTAGAGGTCAGGTTCTTCGTTTTGATCCTGAGAAAAAACAATTCCTTGGGCAAAGTTATCTTATGACAGAAGAGAAGGATCCCTTCAGCATAACATTTATCTTAACAGACACTTATGGGAACATGGATACAAAAACCATTATGCTTCAAGCTGATGCTCCTGAGCCAAGTCCTACGAAAACATCTACCGCAAGTCCTGGAGCAGAACCGGAAAAAGAGCAGCAGATAGAGGATCAAAAATCCCTATCTGTAAGTCAAACAGTTCAAGATATAGAAACCGACATAGATCACAAGACAAATGTACTTCACATGGAGGAAGAAACCGTTCCACTGCTAAAAATAGGCGTAACTATTGTATTATTATGCTGCTTTGGTGCGGTAATCTACCTTTACCTTAAAAGTAGGAAGAATGGATATATTCTATTTTTTCTCCAGCTTATTTTCCTATCCCTTGCCTTTATCCGTGCTTTGGATATTCTGACCATGAAAATAGGGAACACGACAATGTTGTCAGAAAATGTTTCCCTGAGCATAGGGTTAAGTGCCTTATATTGGGCCATTAGTATGGGGTGCATGATGATAGGAATCTTGATGATTGGTAAAAAAGGTGAAGGTTAGTATCTACTTTTATGTTATAAGAATAAAGTAATTTTTTTGATCTGATTGATAGCCCAATCTGTCAGCTCTTTTTGTGTGGGTTTCATTTTACAATCACCTCGTTATTGATTAATTAAGGAATGCTCATTCGCTTACAATATAAGTATATTCGGAACATCCTTCTATAACAATGCCGAGATTTACTGTAATCGTTTTGTCCAAAAAAATTGTGAGACATAAATGAACGCAAGATTTGCTACAACACAGCCTATTTATCAGACGTTTGCTGGCATGAAGGAACTAAAAACTGAACTGATAAAAAGGCACAGGAAAATATGTGGGATTACATTAAGAATACATGTGATACGAAATTGCCTATAGAACTGGCATGTGTTTTAGCGTATATACGATTTGCAGGAGATGAGAAGAATCTATTTCAAATGATTTTTACTTCTGGCGGCTTGGATTTAGGTGCAATGAATGAACTAATCACTACTGATATAAAAGTGGATATAGATATGATTATATATGCAAATGGAATTGTAATGATGCAGGCATTTCATTCTTTTGAACTTTCGGATGAAAAAATTAGGGATATGCTAATACATGCATATGAATTATTTAAGAGTAATAAATAAAATATGGATGCTTGCATGGAGGTGTCGGATGAAAAAATATAAATATAAATTAAATATGCTGGAGCCGGGTTGGAAGATGATAAAAGCAATTGGCATGTTTGGGATATTGAGCTTTACACTTCATATACTCAAAATAGTTATATTAAGCTATATATTTGGAGGTTTAGCTGTTCTATTAGGTATAGCATTATGGATTTTACTTATGGTTGAAAGTCATCAGGATAAGGTGCTAAATGAACAAGCTATAAATGAAAGGAGAAAAAATGGAGAAGACTAAAATTGACAAGGAAAGAACATGGATATTTTCACCGATAAATAATATTGTTATAAAAGTTGATGTAAAAGGTAATCTTTTAGAAGAACAGCTAAAAGAAGCTATTAGAGACGCTGTTAATCATTACGATATGTTGCATCAAAAAATAGTTGTAGATGCAAAAGGAAATGCATATTACCAGAGAGCAGAGCTTTTTAAACCTGTTGTTAAACCTATGGAAAGTGATTGGAAGGAGGTAGTAAAGAAACAGGAAAATTATCCTTTTAAAATAGATAAAGGAGAATTTATTCGTTTTTTTTATAGTAAGACACAAACAGGAATGACTCTATTAATAATAGCACATCACATCGCTGGCGATGGTATTTCATTTACATATTTTGTACAAGATATTATGCGCTCTATAAATGGAGAAAAAATTGAAAATAAGAAACTAGAGCTATATAATATGGAGAACCTCCCAAAGGAAGCGAGTTTGCGGGCACCTATAACATGGTTAATAAAATACATGAATAAAAGGTGGAGGAGAACTGGAAGAAAATTTGACTTCAATGACTATCATAATATGTATAAAAAGTATTGGAATAACCGAGAAACGTCTATTTACACTTATTATCTAGAGGGTGAGAGATATGACTCAATATGCAGGTACTCAAAAGAGAATAAGATGACTATAAATACTATGGTAACGACAGCATTAATAAGGGCAAGTGGCGAGCTTTGTGATGTGGGAATGGCAGCAAGTATTAGGGAAAAGGGCTTTACTGGAATGGGGAATTATGCAACCGGAATTTCGATAAAATATAAATACAATGAGAAAAACAGCTTTGCCCAGAATGCAAGAGTTGTTCAGAAAATGATATATGATAAACTTAATGATACTTCTAAGCGATATTTTCTACTGCAATTTATGAGGAGTATTGAACCAACATTAATTGACGCAATTTATTTCAATGCATGTAGTGATTATAATAACAAGACTGCTGAGACATTTAGCAAAATGTTTGGTTATAGCGGAAATCCGAAAGGAATTAGTATAACAAATCTTACAAGACTGCCAATAGAGGCTAATTATGGTGAATATGAAATTATTGATTTTGTTTTTGTTCCGCCATTAGTGTTGAATGCCAAGAGAATAATAGGGATTGCGACTATTGGAAAGAAGATGGTGTTATCATTACATTTAAATAATGATTCTAAAGCAGAAGAACATCGAAAATTCTTCTCTAAGGGAATGGAGTATTTGAAGAATTTGTAATAATTTATCGCTATGTTTTCATTGGGTGCAGCACAAGCAATTCGCTCCTTGTGTTGGAATTTCTAAAAATTGCATTTTAAAGTTTACCTATGATATAATCATAGAGTTAAGTTTAATGGTAAATAATAAATATAAATATATTACATAATGTTTTAAATAAATGGCTTTTTGCGATATAGCCTTAATAATTAATGCCGTATAATATGTAGTATATATAACTAAAATATATTGTACAGCGGAACAAAAAAGTAGCATCGCAATATGCTAAAAAAACATAAGAGAAAATGGAGGATAATGTGGCAAATAGGAAAAAAAATAAATTGAGAGTCATTCCGTTAGGCGGTCTTGAGGAGATAGGGAAAAACATGACCGTTTTTGAATATGGCGATAGCATAATACTCGTGGACTGTGGTGTGGCTTTTCCAGAAGATGAAATGCTGGGGATTGATCTTGTTATTCCCGACGTGTCTTACCTTGACAAGAATTTTGATAAAATTAAAGGCATTATAGTAACACATGGTCATGAGGATCATATAGGGGCGTTGCCTTATGTTTTAAAAAAATTCCCCGTTCCAGTTTATGGGACAAAGCTTACATTAGGTTTAGTAGAGAATAAATTAATAGAGCATCGAATGTTGGATAAAGTGCATCTGCAAGTTACAAAAGCAGGTCAAACCATTCAGTTGGGAGCATTTAGAATTGAGTTTATTCGGTCAACACACAGCATAGCTGATTCCGTGGCTCTTGCAATCCATACGCCTGTGGGTGTTGTTTTGCATACCTCGGACTTTAAAATTGACTATACTCCCATTGAAGGAGATCCAATTGATCTTGCACGTATAGCGGAGCTGGGCAAAAAAGGGGTATTGCTGTTGATGGCAGATAGCACCAATGTTGAACGTCCTGGCTATACCATGAGTGAAAGAACTGTAGGGGAGACGCTTGACAATGTTTTTAAAGCTGCAGATTCTAGAATAATAGCGGCAACTTTTGCATCAAATATCCATAGGGTACAACAGATTGTCAATTCTGCAGTAAAGTTTAACCGTAAGGTTGCATTAAGTGGAAGAAGTATGGTAAATGTTGCAAACACTGCAATGAAATTAGGATATTTAAATATTCCACCAGATACACTTTGGGATATTGATGACATCCAAAAACTTCCTAGCGATCAAGTTGTGTTGATTACAACTGGAAGCCAGGGTGAGCCTATGTCTGCGCTCTCGCGGATTGCTACAAATAACCATCGTAAGGTTAACATACAAAAAGGCGATTTAGTTATTATATCTGCAAGTCCGATACCAGGGAATGAAAAATATATTTCTCGTGTTATTAACGAATTGTTCAAGCAGGGTGCAAATGTTATCTACGAGACACTTGCTGAGATTCACGTTTCCGGTCACGCAAGACAAGAGGAGCTAAAGCTAATTCACAGACTGGTTCGACCTAAGTTTTTTATGCCAGTACACGGTGAATATAGGCATCTAAAACAGCATTCTAATCTTGCTCAATCCCTTGGTATGCCGGAAGATAATATCTTTTTGATGGAAAATGGTAAAGTTCTTGAGTTATCTCAAAGAACTGCTAGAATAAATGGAGAGGTTCAATCGGGTAGCATTCTTATAGACGGACTTGGTATAGGCGATGTAGGAAATGTAGTCTTGAAGGATAGAAAACATCTTTCCGAGGATGGCTTGATTGTAATTGTAATAACCATTAGTACTGCAGGAAAAGCATTAGCAGATCCTGAGGTTATCTCCAGAGGCTTTGTGTATGTCAGGGAATCAGAGCAATTAATGGATGAAATAAGGGACAAAGCAAAGGAAGCAATTATAAAGAATCTTGGTAAAAAGAAAAATAACTATACGAGTATTAAAAACAATGTAAAGGATGAATTAAGCTCGTTTCTATATCAAAAAACAAAAAGAAGACCAATGATACTTCCTGTTGTTATTGAGATACCGTATAAATAAAAAACAGCATATAAAAATCCATTTACTATGCCATTGAGATTTGGTGATAGTAGGAAAAACTCCTTTAGTTTTGCTTAGCACAAGACTATTGGTGATAACTTACAAGAGCAATATGATAATAATATTATTTGTTTTTACCTTTTATTGAATTAGTTCAAATTCGTTTGAAATAGGCTATAATTATGGATAAAGCATTTAAAAAAAAGAATGGAGGGTCTATTTATGCAAAAAAAATATGCTATCGGTGTAGATTTTGGAACACTATCCGGAAGAGCAGTTTTGGTGGAGCTTGACACAGGTAATGAAATTGCGACGGCTGTTAAAGAGTATCCCCATGGAGTAATGGATGAACATCTTCCTGGGGGAAATGTTAAACTTGAGCATGATTGGGCTTTACAGCACCCACAGGATTATCTTGATGTTTTTTCGCAGACTATACCAGCAGTTTTAAAAGAGTCTGGCGTATCACCCGAGGATGTCATTGGGGTTGGTGTTGATTTTACGGCTTGTACCATACTGCCAATTGACAAATCAGGTCAACCTTTATGCTTTGATAAAAAATTGGAATCAAACCCTCATGCATATGTAAAGCTATGGAAACACCATGCAGCACAGGATGAGGCTAATAAACTAAATGAGATAGCTGAAAAACGTGGAGAAGAATTTCTAAAGTTGTACGGAGGAAAGATTTCTTCAGAGTGGATGATACCTAAAATATGGCAGGTTTTGGATGAAGCTCCTGAGATATATGAACACGCTGATAGGTTTTTGGAAGCAACAGACTGGGTTGTTCTTCAACTAACGGGACAGGAAATGAGAAATAGCTGTACTGCTGGTTATAAAGCAATTTGGCATAAAAAAATGGGATACCCCTCTAAGGATTTCTTTAAGGCTTTAGATCCAAGACTAGAAAATGTAGTGGAAGAAAAGCTAAGTACCGATATTTATCCTATTGGCTCAAAAGCAGGTGAAATTACCGAGGAAGCTGCAAAACTAACGGGCTTAAAACCTGGGACAGCCGTAGCAGTTGGAAATGTAGATGCTCATGTTGCTGTGCCGGCTGTTGGTATTACAGATGCTGGGAAAATGCTGATGATAATTGGTACATCTACATGTCATATGCTATTAGGAAATGAAGAGAAAATGGTTCCAGGTATGTGCGGAGTAGTTGAAGATGGTATTATTCCAGGTTATATGGGCTATGAGGCTGGTCAATCTTGCGTCGGAGACCATTTTCAATGGTTTATCGAAAACTGCGTTCCAGCCGAGTATACAAATGAAGCAAAAGAGTGTGGAGTAAGTATACATAAGGTGCTTCGAGAAAAGGCAAGTAAGCTAAAGCCAGGGCAAAGCGGTCTTGTTGCATTAGACTGGTGGAATGGGAACCGTTCTGTTTTAGTGGATGTGGATTTAACAGGGATGATAGTTGGATGTACTCTTCTTACAAAAGCTGAAGAGATATATAGAGCGTTGATTGAAGCTACCGCATATGGTACAAGAATGATAATTGACACTTTCGAAGAAAATGGAGTTCCCATAGAAGAGTTATATGCTGCAGGCGGAATTGCACAGAAGGATGAAATGATGATGCAAATATATGCAGATGTAACTAACAGGGAAATCAGAATATCTGAATCAACTCAAACACCTGCGTTAGGATCGGCTATGTTTGGTGCAGTTGCTGCAGGAGCCGAAAGAGGAGGATATGACAGCATAGTTGATGCCGCAAAGGTTATGGCAAAAGTAAGGGAAAATACATATAAGCCGATTCCTGAAAACGTGGAACTATACGAAAAACTCTACCAGGAGTACAAAATACTTCACGATTATTTTGGTAGGGGAGAAAATGATGTTATGAAACGTCTTAAAGAAATAAAAAAGAGTGTTTCATAATAATATAATCAGAAATTATAAAAAAAAATGTTAATTTATTAATCCGTGGCACATAAATATATAGTGCCGCAAAATGCTCAAGAAAGGAATAAAGAGGGGATAATATGTTGGACAAACTCAAAGAACAGGTTCTTGAGGCAAACCTTGCATTACCTGAATATGGCTTAGTGACTTTCACTTGGGGAAATGTTAGCGGTATAGATAGGGAAAAAGGGCTTGTTGTAATAAAACCAAGCGGAATTTCTTATCCTTCTATGAAAAAAGAACATCTTGTTGTTGTTGATTTAGACGGTAATATAGTGGAGGGCGATTTAAAGCCCTCTTCAGATACAGCGACACATCTTGTTTTTTACCGTGCTTTTAAAAATATTGGTGGGGTTGTTCATACCCATTCACCATGGGCAACATCATTTGCCCAAGCGGGTAAGGGTATACCTGCTTTTGGCACAACCCATGCCGATTATTTCTACGGAGAAATACCATGTACCAGAAAAATGAGTGCAGAAGAAATAAATGGTGCATACGAAGAAGAAACAGGCAATGTCATTGTAGAAGCCTTCAAGGGAATAAATCCAATGGACGTACCTGGTGTGCTTGTAAACATGCATGGACCATTTACTTGGGGCTGCGATGCTCATGAAGCTGTACACAATTCAGTTGTACTTGAAGAAGTGGCAAAAATGGCTTTCAATACAATGATGCTAAACCCTAACATTGGCACTATGGATAAGGAGCTTCTTGATAAGCATTTTCTTCGAAAACATGGTGCAAATGCTTACTATGGGCAATAAGATCAATATTGAGATAATATGGTTTTAAAATTAAGTTGCGCCATTGTCATTCTGAGCGAAGCGAAGGATCTTAACGCGCCATTGTCATTCCGAACGTAGTGAGGAATCTTTCTTTTAGCCTAAGATTCCTCGCCATGCTCGGAAGGACGGATTTATGCTCGGAATGACGATTTTACCATTGCTACGATTATCATTGAATATTCATTTCTTTTATATCCATGCTAGTAATCCTGATGAAACGATGCACACCGTATGGTAAATTATGAAAAACCACGATAATCCACGATTTAATTAGATTTGGGGTTAGTAGCTTTTTAAATCGGTATACAAGGCTTAAAACTGTCAGAAGACACTTTTTTCGGTTGTTTTGTTTTAATTCAATTCTGCTATAATTATAAGAATTAATAGTGCTTATAATC
>DASRMZ010000235.1:0-2539 GCA_035647675.1 Thermoclostridium sp.
TCGTATGCCTTTTCACACGCTAATTTCAACGCTTCCTCCGCCACATCTGCACGGTGAGTTTCGGCGGTTACATCGCCTATGCCATTTGCTATAAGGTGGTCGGCGATTTTTTCTACAACCCACTCTTGCATTCCTACGGCACTCGCAATTTCTCCGCTGTCCTTTATTAGTTCTTTCAATTTTTCTCTATCCATTCTCTACCTCCGCTATTTCTGTCGTTATCTCTTTCTGTCCAAATGCCACATACCCCTCCACAAGTCCATACCCCGAAAGCACATAAGTTATTTCATATGTATTATTGCTAATTGTGTGTTTCGTTGGATTTCCATTTAGTACTGGGATATATCTAATCAAGTCGCTTTTTTTATAATTGCGGTCATTAAATCTAATCTCAAACGGCTTGCGTCCGCTTTCTACCTCATCGCAAAATTCTAATTCAAGTTTTAATTCGTGTATTTGAATATTATGTTCCGCTCGTTCGTCACGCAAAACTTTGCATATTGATTGAAGTTGTTTGTCGCAGTGCCAATTCCAAATATCGCACCGCCCATCTGCGTTTAGTCTTTCCGCATATCTGTCAAATTTTATGTGCTTACATATCATTCCTTTGATTCTCCTTTAATTCTGCTTTTATTGCTTCAAGCTCTTTTTTTGCGTTCTTTTTTGCCTTTATGTCAACAATCATTTCTTTAATAGTAAATACAGTAATCAACAAAGGAAAAACAATAAAAAGAAAGTTATATAGCAGTGCTTCAACAAAAGTATTTGTTGTTTCTTTTTGTTTCCCGTATAAGTAAAGCGTAGCGCCTAATATATAGTTCGCTAATAGCATTATCAGCACGATTGATAAAGTTGTCATAATTCTTTTCCTCCTCCTTGTTCTTAAAATAGTTACAAGTGTTTTTCCGTCTACATCAATTAAGCCTATATTCATACCCCATCCATTATCGGCAAGTCGGCGTACTGCGACTGACCTTGCCCCCATTGCTCTGCCATTGCTTTAGCTATGCCCGGAAATGTTTTACTTCTAATTTTTCTCCTTTCTTCTGGTGTTTTTGCTTTTTTTAAAGCCTCAAAAAACCATAATGGTTGTTTTTTAATTTTACCCGTCTTTTTATCTACCCACTCTTTAAATTCACCCTTGTGTACAATATCAGTAGGAACTAAATTTGGTAAACCTTTTAACCATAAGCAAGTTGATTTTTCATAACTATCACCATACTCCCACGGGTGTATAATTTGATTAGGTTTAATGGGTGTATTATATTTCTTTGCTAAGTCTGGAAAGTGTTTGCCAATATAATCACCGCTTATTATACCAATGGGATTTTCAATCGCTATCTTATCACAATCGGCGTTGATAAAATTCATAAAAAACTCAATACCCCATCTTTGTCTGCCATCTAGTCTTTTCTTTTCAAAATGTGCCGCACCACTCACCGCAAGATGAGTGCAGGGAGGAAATGCAATAATCATATCCCACTTACCATTAACATTATGTACAATTCCATCCATTGTCTTAAATTC
Organism: Thermoclostridium sp.; assembly: GCA_035647675.1. Taxonomy (GTDB): domain Bacteria; phylum Bacillota; class Clostridia; order DSM-8532; family DSM-8532; genus Thermoclostridium. The sequence continues at coordinate 1,528 of DASRMZ010000235.1, forward strand.
GCAATATCCGTCTAACAGCGGAATTACATCTTGCTTTATATGCCATTCCGGGTGACCGCCCGAACAGTCTATAATATCACAACTGTATGCCTGAATACCCAACTTTCTAAACTCTATCGTTACCGCTTGACTTTCTTCACATGCTACTAAAACATTTATATTAACTTCTATCTGCGCTTCGTTACCTAGTTTCATAAATCACCTCTTTTTCTTGCAATAAAGCCCATTCCAACTCCTGCAACGCTCCCTTGCTGTCTTTGTAATCAGGTAGCATAACTATTATGTCGCACTCTTTCAGCATAGCCTTTGACATTCGCATATATGCGTCATAGCTAACATGTGGACTGTTAGGCAATATTGCAGGGTTAAGGACTGTATATCCCTGTAACCTGTATTTCAGCTCGTATCGCTTGAATTTGGCTTTGTAGTTATTATCGCCTGTTATCTTGCCTGCTAGGTAAATTATCATTCATTCCCTCCTATTTCAAATATAGTCATCTGTGCCTTATGGTCGGCTATTCGCTTGCTTGCTAAATCGTAATATTCCTTGTCTAGCTCAAAGCCTATGTACTCTAATTCAAGCGGTGATTGCTCGCAAGCTATGATACTGCTTGCACTTCCTAGATGTGTGTCAAGTATCTTATCGCCTTTCTTTGCGTAGTTGTTGAGTAGCCAAGTGTAGAGAGCGACTGGTTTTTGCGTGGGGTGTATTCGGTCTTTTTGATTAGGATTATATTTATAAATTCTTGTTCCGCCGTTTCTTACCCAAGCAAGCTCGCACTCGGCAAAATCTCTTCCATACATTGTTTCGCCTTTATCCCATACTGCAAAATATCTTGATAATGGAAGTTCAAAATAATTACCACCCCAAATAATTTGGTTATTAGATACCCTAAACAATTCTTCAAAATACTCTTTTGATGGCACTTCATTATCCCAGTTTTTTGTTTTGTCTGGCTTAATTGTGTTTCTTCCGCCCATACATTCTGAAGTAATGTTAATACCATACGGT
>DASRMZ010000236.1:0-6852 GCA_035647675.1 Thermoclostridium sp.
GGATATGGCAAACACAGTAATCCATATGAAGGACGGTAAGATTTCGGATATTAGAAACAACCATCAGCCCATGGATGCAGAGGAAGTCATATGGTAAAAAACTCATTGTTTTTAAAATCCATCCGGGATATGAAAAATGCTAAGGCTCAGTTCATTTCCATTTTCATTATGGCGGTTCTTTCTGTAACCATTGTCTCAGGCCTAGACAGCGTATGGAAAACAGTTGAGGATAATACAAACATCATGTATGCGGCAACCAACATATCCGATATGTGGATCTATGTTTCAAATCCGACTGAAAAGCAGATGTGGGGCATCTCCAAAATTCAAGGGATTGAACACATTGAAAAAAGATTTACACTCAACGCAATGTCAGATATGGCAGGTCGCCCAACCCTCAAGCTCTATGCCGTTTCCGATCAAAACGCATTGGATCGCCCCTTGCTTCAACAAGGAAGTCTAGAAAGTAAAAGAGGAGCCATCATAGATGAAAGCTTTGCAAAGGAGCACGGTCTTGGCATTCACGACAAAATAAATTTAAAGCTGAATAATAAGTGGGCAACCTTTGATATAGAAGGACTTGCACTAAGCAGTGAGCACATTTATTCAATAAAGGGCACCACCTCCATCATGCCAGACTCCAGTAAATACGGTTTTATAATTATTCACGAGAATATGCTCAAGGGTATTTATGGGCAAATAATCTACAACCAAATTTGTGTTCAATTGTCCCCTAATGCGGATATTTCCAGAGTGAAAAATGAAATTGCCAGTGTACTCGGGGATGACCTCATTGGAACAGTTGCTATAGGCGAAGACAGCAGTACAAACAATATTTACGCAAATATCAATCAGTTCAAAACCCTTGCGATGGTATTTCCACTGATGTTCTTTTTAGTAACAGCTCTTATTACACAAAGCACGATGTTCAGACTAGTGGAAAACCAAAGAGGTCAAATTGGCATACTCAAGGCTCTTGGTTATTCAAAGGGTAAAATTTTGTGGCATTATACCTCTTATGGTGTATATACAGGTGGTCTTGGGGCTCTTACCGGATTTTTGATTGGTCCGATATTTTTCACAAAGCTGTTGATACCTTGGTTGAATCTAAACTTGTCAAGCAATCAAATTTCCGTTAACTACGTAAATCTAACCTTAAGCCTACTGTTGATTCTATCTTGTACGGGTGGTATCTCCCTCTATGCCGGTCTGAAGCTTCTCAAAGATACCCCTGCACAGCTCCTACGTGACAAACCTCCTAAAGCAGGGGGCCATGTCTTTTTAGAATATTTGCCTAAACTTTGGAACAGAATGCGATATAGCCACAAGCTGATTGCACGGAATACATTGAAAAACAAAATGCGTCTATTGATGAGTGTGCTTGGGATTACAGGTTGTACAGGACTTGTTGTGGCAGCCTTTACTCTTACCAGCATGATAAACGGAATTACCCAGTATACCTATGGAGTAACTTACTCTTACGACCATAAAATAATTTTAGACAAGAAAGCTGATTTGCGCTATATATATAATAAAAACCTAGATGGAACTGTTCTTCAGCTCAAAGAAACTGCAGTAGAAATTATTCGTCCAGGTGGAAAAAGAACCATGGAACAATTAACTGTTTTCCCACAGCACAGCCCTCTGATTAATTTGCAGGATGTTGATGGAAATCCAACAGTGCTTGCACAAGACGGGCTCACCATCACCAGAAAGCTGGCACAGACATTGAACGTCAATGTAGGGGGTTTCTTAGAACTCAAGAGCACTGACAAGGGTTATGCTAGGGTGCCAATCAAGCAAATCATCTATATGGCGACAGGACAGGGTATGTTTATGACTGACGAGTTTTACGAGACCATCGGGGAGACCTTTGAACCCACTGCCATCCTTGTAAGGTGGAACCAACAGCCCGACGAGGTGTTTCTTGCTAGTGACTACGTCGATGAATATGTGAACATAACTACCCAGATAGAAGATACCAACCAAAGTACACAGGTGATTTACATCGCAGCAGTTTTACTTGTTAGTATGGGAGCTATTCTGGCGTTTGTTGTTTTATATAACAGCAGCATCCTGAATTTCTCAGAGCGCATACGTGATTTGACTACCTTAAAAGTGTTGGGTTTTTACCAAGACGAGATCAGTGCCCTTGTGCTCACCGAAAACATTCTCTCGGTTATACTAGGTTGGCTCTTAGGAATACCTTTGGGCAAATTTATCGCTGAGCTTGCTGCAAGTGGTTTAAATGATCAATTAGATCTGTTCAGCCAAATCACCATTACCACCGTCGTGCTTTCTGGAGCAATTACGCTATTGTTTGCCCTGATCAACAACGTTATTGTGGCCCGGAAAATGAAAACTATAGATATGCTTGAATCTTTAAAGAGTGTTGAATAAATATTGGAGGGATACTCATGTCAAAAGTAAAACCAAAAAAGAAAAAGTGGCTCCTTATACCAGCCATCATCCTGATTGCACTTGTAGCAGTAGGAATAGTTCGATATAATGAAATACAGCACAGTAGGAACACAAACCCCGAGCCTACTCTTACACAGCCAAAGCAGCCTGCAACCATGGTTGCGTGGGGTGAAGTGACCTATGAGAAAATATACGATATTGCCATTGACTTCCCAACCATCGTCACCGACGTGAAGGTTAAGGAGGGTGACCGTGTATCATTAGGGCAAGAATTGATGTCTTTGGATATGTCAGAATATCTTGCAACTGTTGAAAAACTGCAGGAACAGCTTGCAGCAGAAAAAGCTGGGCTTGAAAATACCAACCAAGATACAGTAGCTCTTAAGGCAGACATCGCACAGCTTAAAAGCGACATCGAAACAAAAACCCGGGAGTATATTGAGGAAACAAATGCAGATTTAATTATTCTCCATAATTCTCTTGAGCTTGCAATAACCGAGTTGAAAATAGCAAAACGAGATGTTCAAGAGCAACAGGCATTGTATGAAGCAGGTTCAAGTCCAAAAAGTGTTTTAGATCAATACACCGATATTCTTACAAGAAGACAAAAGGCATTGGCTGATGTTGAAAATAACATTGAAAAGACAAAGAGAGCCTTAAAGACTGAATTGGATCAGCTAAATTTGGCTTTGCAATCCAAACAGACCCAGCTAAACCAGATAGAAAAATCAAACAAAGCCAATACTGCAATGCAAAGCAGCAGCACCAATGTATCTCAGATCGATTTAGATGTGATGAAAAATAAAAGCAAAAAGGAATTTTTAAATGACAGCCTTATTATCTCTCATGTAAAAAATGGCATTGTTAAGAATATATCAGTAATAAACGGCACTGCAGTGGGAACACAGTATATGGCTACAAGGGTACTACAATTGATAGATATGGACTCAATTGTTGTAAATGCTGAGGTGGATGAGGAGTTCATCAAAACTGTCAACCTTGGAATGAACGTTAATATTGTTCCCACACAAGACAGCAGTCTGTCCATTCCCGGAGATGTCATCCACATATCCAACCTGGCAGTGGAAAAGGACGGAAAGCGAATAGTCAAGGTGCAGATTAAACCCCAAGATCCACAGTGGGAGCTAAAACCGGGGTACAGTGCAGATGTATATTTTCCGATAAAATAGAAGGTGAGCTGTAACATGCGCTACAGTTCACAGATAACCACAGGGATATAACTGTGCAATATAAGGAAAACATTAGCGGAATGAAGCGTCGTTTCCGTTAGTGCACAGCTATATCTCAAAATACAAAAGGTATAAACTAATAATAAGCAGGAACAAAGATCTATCAAAGGGGGTGTCACCATGGAAAAAATTCTAATTGTTGATGATGATAAGGAAATTGCTCTATTAATATCCGATACCCTTACCGATGAGGGCTATGAATGCCTTGTTGCTTTTGATGGAAAGAGCACTTTTACGCTGATCAATAATAACCCAGATATCTCTCTTATCCTTCTTGATATTATGCTACCCGATGTTGACGGGTTGGAAATCCTAAGGCAAATTAGAGACACCGTTTCCTGCCCCATTCTATTTGTAACTGCAAAAAATCGTACTTATGATACCATGATAGGTTTTGAAATGGGTGCCGATGACTATATCTCAAAGCCTTTTGTGACTGAAGAGTTGGTCGCGCGAGTTAAAGCTCATTTGCGCAGAGAACGTCGGAGCCTTCAGAATGAAAACCGTGTCCTTACCATAGGCGAGATTAAGCTCTATCCAGAGAGCTATGAGGTTAAAGTAAACAACATACCTGTAGATTTGACCACAAGAGAGTTTCAACTATTGCATTATCTTTTCCAAAATGCTGGAAGAGTTGTTTCAAAGGAGCGGATATTCAATGCTGTATGGGGTACTGATTTTGCTGATATTGGTACTGTGGCTGTCAACATCAAAAACATTCGCACAAAGCTTGACAAACACAACCATTACATTAAGACCGTATGGGGAGTTGGGTACAAGCTTGTAAAAAAAACGGAGAATTAAAATGAGTATTAGAATTAAGCTTTTATTGTTTGTCCTTTGCGCATTTATTGCTAATATTTTGTTGGTGTATGGCTATTACAATCTTTTTCTTTCCAGGGATATTTCCAACTTCAATTCCAGCATGTATGAACAGCTTCACACTGAGACCAATCGCATTGCGAAGGAAATAGACAATCGGAAAGATTTTGAAAATATATTAAGCACCACCGCCGCACAAAAAGGTTTTTTCATAGAGGTAAGTGATGTGGATGGTACACTCATCTTTCAAGCAGGTGAAGAAACACAGATACATGTTAAAAACAATGCAGCCGACCTGTTTCGCATTGGTGACAAAGTTTATTTGCTCAGGGTAACTCAGATGATGCAATTGAAGCACATAACTGCGTATGACGTTGCTTGGGGCGTTTTCATAGCTGAAATGATCATTATTTTTATCATTTTGTTGTTCTCTGCAATACCCATTTATTTAGGCTTTGCTAAACCCATTATTTCACTATATAAAAACATGGCGCATTATAAAGAGGGTTTCAGACCTGAAAGAGTGGTACGGGACGATGAAATCGGGCTTTTGCATAATGAATTTGTAACACTAACTGAAACCATCGAACAAGAAAGGCAGAAACAGCATATGATTATTGCCTCCATCTCACATGATATCAAAACACCACTCACCTCCATCATGGGCTTTGCTGAACGCCTGAAAAAGACCTCTCTCGCTCCAGACAGGCGTGAACAATATGTTAATATTATCTACAACAAATCTGTCTCAATTAAAGATTTAATCGAGGAATTTGATGATTATCTAAGTATTCACATTCACAGCGAACTGAAAAAGCAGCGTATACCCGCGGATAAGTTTTGTGCCATTTTAAAAGCCGACTATGAAGCCGAATTGGTGGAAAGTGGAGTCGATTTTTCTCTCCATGTAAGCTGCCCCGACGAATCAATTTTTATTGATGTATCTAAAATGAGAAGAGTTTTCGGGAACATCATCGACAATAGCTTGAAGCACAATCAGGTTCAAAAGCCTTCTATTGCTATCTCTTGTTTCCAACATGAAGATATGGTGTGCTTTTCTATTGATGACAACGGAATCGGCATTCCAGAAAAGGAACTTCATAAAATATTTGATCCATTCTATACTTCTGACAAAGGAAGAACTGTCGCAGGGCTGGGCCTATCCATCTGTAGGGAAATAGTAGAAGGCTGTTCCGGGAGAATATGGGCATCAAACAACGATGCCGGCGGAGCATCTCTTCATATATGTCTTCCGTCAATTTAATTAGTCACCGGATTGTCTAACCCCTCTGTTTTAAGTACTTGCCAATCCTCAGCCTTTGAAATGGTTTTTGATATGTCAAGAATCCCCCATCCACTTTTAACAAATGAAATGTCACGCTCCACCATCATGACTTTACAAGATCAACGGTCTAACTTTTTAACAAAATACAAGGTATCTATCCCCGCCCCCCTGTCGTTAGCAAGCGATTTAAAAAGGACGTACCCTCTTTTTTTAAGAGTATGAATCTGTGCATCATTCCCTGACCAGGTCCTTGTGGTAATCCGTTTGCATCTGACTGGATATGGCAGTTCATATTCCATATAATCATAAAGATGCTTCAGGATAGTATCTGACGCTTCTAATAAATTGGTCTGTGCAGTGCTATTTCGGCTTGAGAGAGATGGCACAAATTCACGATCGCACAGACAAAGCATTTCCCATATATCATCCCACTCCTTCTGTGAAGCCTTCATACCTACATACTTTATTTCCACTGCTGCACTCATGTTATCCTTCCTTTCATCCAGGCTTATTCATTTAGACAATCATCGGGCAATGCTATTTTAATGCATGAATATAAAGCCTGTGAGCCGATGTGTCAACAGTATTTAAAGAGCACAGCTTGTAATATTCCTCCACCACTGTCTGATATTCCTCTTCATTTTTTAGCATTGGTTTATAAAAAATCAGGCTAGCCTTTTCAAAGTTCTCAATCAGGTGCTCGTACTCACTTCCATCGCTGCATACACTATCTACAGATATTTGCCTGAAACCAATATCCTTTAATAATCTCTCCATCTCTTCTTTTGTAGGATAAAACACTGGATATGTAGAAATAATATGATATCTATGTATTTAATTTTACCTTATTCAAAATTTTTATAGTTCCTGACTAACACAAGCTCATACTTCCATTTGATATTAAAAAATTAATACACCATATTTGTCAAGCTTACATTTACCACTGTATATAGTACCTGAAATAAGCTCTTTCATTGGCTTTTTAACATTTATCTCAATAGGATAAGGCATGTAGTTTAGTACGAAATAATAATCAGTATTATCCTTTGACCTTATAGCTAACTCTGCCTGTTC
>DASRMZ010000237.1:0-7941 GCA_035647675.1 Thermoclostridium sp.
ATATTTAGTGTTTTAGTGAGAAACTAAGGAGGTCATAGCAAGTGCTTATAATTTTAAAATAAATGCATCCGTTAATCAAAAAAAATAGTATTTAATCAATAAAATCAACCCCATAATGTCTTAATAACCTGCAATCGGTGCATGTTAAACCATGTTGGTACTTTATTGACTATTTTGCTAAAATATGATACTCTCGTAAATATTGGGTTCATGTGGTATTAGTAAAAGATTTTAATAAGGCTTGTCCTATTCTGGGGGTATTCGTGATGTTAATTGATAATTTAACCACTAAAATAATGGAAAAGGGCTATGCTGCACGAATTGTTTCGATAGAACAGATATACGGAATTAGTAAGGAGTTTCAAAAGCTGGATGAAGACGGGCTTCTTGACCCTGACATTCGCAATATTGTGGCTAATTTATATACTTGCGATTTTGCGAAAATGCCTTTTCCTGTTAAGTCAGTTATTGTTACTGCTTCTCCCTGCTCCATAGGAAATGTATATTTTAATTGGAAGGGAAAGAGAATTCCACTGATAATTCCACCCACTTATCTTGATTACATCGACAAACCTAAAGAAATAAAAAAGATTTTACAGGAAGTTCTAACTGATAAAAACTATCATATAGAAATTGCATATGATTTGCCAGTAAAAATCATAGCAGCAAAAAGCGGGCTTAGTCAGTATGGTAAAAACAATATTGCCTATATTCCTGGGATGGGAAGCTTTGCACAATTGACTACTTTCTACTCGGATTTACCTTGTAATGAGAACAATTGGAATGATATCAGTATGATGGAATACTGTAAAACCTGTAACGCCTGCATGGAAAACTGTCCAACAGGAGCAATTACCCCCGATAGATTTTTAGTAAAAGTCGAGAAATGTATTACATACTATAACGAGATTTCAGATGCAGATGATTTTCCAGAATGGATCAATCCTTCTGCACATAATAGTATAGTCGGGTGTATGCATTGCCAAACTTGCTGCCCTATAAACAAGAAATATTTGGATAATATTGTTGAGGTGGAAGAATTCACTGCGGATGAAACAGAATTGATTTTAAAAGGCGTACCGGCCGATAATTTGCTACCTAAAACAATAGAAAAGCTAGAGAGATTATATTTAATGGTCTATTATGGCAAACTCTCTCGCAATATCAAAGTGTTGTTAGAAAACAGATAATACCAAACATTGATGTATAGGAAATCAACTGCTTCTATGACACAGCGAAATATACTATGAAACAGAACTTTCTCATATATTTTCCTCCTATCTTGTCATCATTCCACTTTCGTTACCTTACGTACAAGTCTTACTATTGAGTTGAAGAAAGGTAACTCCATTTCCTTCTTGACTATGCTTAATTGCTTGCGTATCTGAATTTTTTGTGGGCAGTATTCCTCACACTTTCCACATTCCTTACAGATTGAAGCATAGGCTGGATGCTTTGAGAAAACACCTAACGTTTGCATATAATTCCATCTATTACGTTTTAAGTCCAGCAGATATTTGTCATTATAGCTTGCAAAACAACCTGGAATATCAACACCGAATGGACATGGCATACAGTAGCCACAGCTAGTGCAAGGAATCTTTGTCTTTTCAAGCATGATCCTTTTTACAATATCAAATACCTCTAGTTCTTCTAAACTTAGTGAATTGGGTTTTACATTTGATGCAACTTTAATATTTTCTTCCAGCTGTGCTTCATCACTCATTCCGGAAAGTACCACATTTACTTCTGGATGGTTCCATACCCAACGCAGTGCCCATTCCGCAGGTGTTCTCTTTTCATCATAATTTTTAAATGTTTTTATGACTTCTGCAGGTAGATTATTAACCAATTTACCACCACGAAGTGGCTCCATGATAACTACTGGAATTCCTAGGGAATTAGCCATTTGCAAACCGGACTTTGTAGCTTGATTATTCTCATCTAAATAATTATATTGTATTTGGCATATATCCCAAGGATATGCTTGAACAATTTGTTCAAAATCCATTTTACTGCCATGAAATGAAAACCCGATATTGCGAATGGTTCCTTCTTCTTTTAACCCCTCAAGCCATTCCATTACTCCTAAATTCACCATACGGTCAAAGGTGGCTTTATCCGTAAGCATATGAAGTAGATAGTAGTCAATATAATCGGTCTTAAGCTTTCTGATTTGGGTTGCAAATATTTTCTTCCCACCTTCAAGATTACTTACCATAAAGGGAGGTAGCTTAGTTGCAATTTTAACCTTTTCGCGATATCCACCTTCTAGGGCATCCCCTAGCAATGATTCACTTTTACCACTATGATAGAAGTATGCTGTATCAAAGTAGTTAACCCCAGCGCCTATGGCACTTCTTATCATATTAATTGTTCGCTCTTCATCAACTCCTACACCTTTGGTGGGGAACCTCATACACCCAAAACCAAGAATTGATAATTTTTCTTGGTTTTTCTGGTTTTCTTTTACCATCATGAACGTTTTTTTCTCCCTTAATTTATCTACTTGTCCAGCTTTATTTAACTGTAAATTATATATTAACCCGTTTCCAGGATGTGGGACATAAAAGCAAAAGTATCGGATATATTTCCAATCTACCTATAATCATGCACAAGGATAATACCGCTTTACTTATGATCGAGAAATCGGCAAAGTTTCCTGTTGGGCCAACTATTCCTAATCCGGGGCCAATATTGCTTATGGCTGAAAGCACTGCCGTCGTGGAAGAAACCATGTCTTTGTTATCCAATGATACTACCGCTGTAGATGCAGCAAATATAGCAATATAAATAAAGAAAAATGCCATTATCCCAGACAGTATTTCTTCATCTACGGCACTCCCATTGATTTTTACCGTCTGTACCGATCTTGGATGTATGATTTTGGTGATTTCTCGTTTGATAATCTTAAATAACAATATTATACGAATACATTTCATTCCACCCCCTGTGGAACCGGCGCTCGCCCCTGTCAGCATCAGTAAAACAATTAGCCATTGGGAAAATAGCGGCCAAAGATTAAAATCAGTGGTTGCATAGCCCGTTGTAGTAATGATAGAGCTAACCTGAAAAGATGAATATCTTATCGTTTCTCCTATAGATTTAAAAACGGTTCCTTTAATATTTAATGCAATTAGGGCAATCATGACTAAAACAGTCCCCAAATAAAACCTTAATTCTTCATCTTTCAGGATTGACTTTACATTGCCTTTAAGCAAGGTATAATACACAGTAAAATTCACGCCAAACAGCAACATGAAAACGGTAATGACAATTTCTATGTAAACACTGCCGTATGCGCCTATACTGGCATTTCTGCTGGAAAAACCTCCTGTACCCGCTGTTCCAAATGCATGAATCAGCGAATCATACAAGGACATTCCTCCCACAAGTAAGAATATGACTTCAACCATGGTGAGAACGACATACATACCATACAATATTTTGGCTACCTGCCCCATTTTGGGAACAAACTTTCCAGGCGCAGGGCCGGGGGATTCAGCTTTCATAATGTGCAGCGTGTTGCCTTTCACGGAAGGCATGATAGCAAGCATTAAGACCAGAACGCCCATACCGCCCATCCAATGCGTGAAGCTTCTCCAGAATAAAATACCTTTGGGCAAGCTCTCAACTTCCCTTAATATACTCGAGCCCGTAGTGCTAAAGCCCGATACGGATTCAAACAACGCATCCATCACCGATGGGATGGCTCCGCTTATAAGGAAAGGCAATGCTCCAAATATGGATACCAGCAACCAAGCAAAAGCAACAATTGCAAAACCATCTCGCAAATAAATGTCGTTTGTCACAGTTTTAATCTGGCGCAAACCCAGTCCGCATACTGTCAGAATCAATATGGACAGCAGAAAAGATACCATATCCCCTTGCCAATAAATGAGGGATACCAACAGGGCAGGCACCATACATGCTGCCTCAATGCACAATACAGTTCCTAAGCTTTTAAAAATCATTCTATAATTCATCGGCTATTCTCCGTGTCAATAATATTCTCCAAATCCATTACTTTTTTATCCTTGGTAACAAGAATAACATTATCTCCCGGTTTAATTACATCACTCCCATGAGGAATAATGATCTCATTTTGTCGGACAATAGTAGCAATCAAAACGCCTTTAGTTATATTAAGTTTCTTTAATGGGATATCTATGTACTTTTTAGAAGTGCCAGCAGTTAACTCAATGGCTTCTACGCGATCCCCAACAATTCGATATAAGGCGTTTACCGGATTTCCCATTGCATTTTGCAAGCCCCGTACATATCTCAAAATGTAATTGGCAGTGATGAAATTCGGGTTGACTACATTGTCAACTCCCATTCCTCTGATTATTTCGGAATGACTTAGCCTGTTAATTTTCGCCACAACTTTCCTCACACCGTACTGCTTAGCCAACAGCGCAGATATGAGATTATCCTCGTCTCGGCCTGTGATAGCCACAAACGCATCCATGTCACCGAGGTTTTCCGATTTCAACAATGTTTCATCGGAACCATCTCCGTAGATAATCAAAGTATCAGGAAGTATCTCGGTTAATTCAGTACACCTATCACGATCTATTTCTACAATTTTAATCTTAATATCCATTTCTTTCAGATATTTTGCTAAATAATATGCAACGCGTCCGCCGCCCATAAGCATGACATTTTTTATCTTCTGAACATGAATACCTATCCGTATGCAAAAATCATAAACCCTGGAGGGACGTCCGATGATATATATGGTATCGTTTTTTCTAACCTCAAATTCTCCGTCTGGAATGATAACTTCGTTCTCTCGAAGTACAGCGCCAATCAAAACAGAAGAAGAAAATCGGTTCGCAATATCTTTTAAGTGCATGCCTACCACGGCCATGTCTTGAGTTACCTCGATTTCTACCATTTCCACGCGTCCCTTAGCAAATATTTCGACATTGACAGCAGGTGGAAATTTAATGAGTCGAGCGATTTCGCTCCCAGCAGCTTGCTCGGGATTGATAACCATATCCAGCCCTAGCTCTGCTTTCAAAAAAGAAAGTTCACTGGCATATTCGGGGTCCCTTATTCGGGCGATTGTATGCCCAACACCAAGTTTTTTTGCTGTAAGGCAACAAACCATATTCATTTCATCGCTGCTTGTCACGGCAATCAGAAGGTCGCTGCTCTGTACTTCGGCCTCCAAGAGTATTTTTGTGCTGACTCCGTTTCCTTTGATACACATAACATCCAAATTCTCGCCGGCCTTTTTTAAAGCTTCCGCATTTTTGTCTATTATCGTGACATCATGATTCTCTTTTGATAGATTCTCAGCCAAACTGTAACCGACTTTACCGTCGCCGATAATGATAATTTTCATGTTTTTCACTCCTGATTATTAGCATTTTAATTTTGGGATACATCAACACACATCTCTCGTTTGAATTCTTTTCTGAATTCAACATCATTTGGAAATCTGTGATAGGATGGTAATAGGGTAAAATGAGCTTTGGAACATTGACAAGTGCTCCAGCATCTGCCAGAGCATTTAATGTTTCATATGAAAACCGTTTTTCAGCCATCACGTTTGTCCTCCTTCATAGAAAGGTTTTGTGAAAGCTTTATCTTTGCCTACAACTGCATACTTTTCGTCTTCCTTTGAGGAATAATTGACATACAACTTATTTTATCAATTAACGATGTTAACGCACGCCTTTTATCATCTAGTGAGACCATGACGCCTCATTCTATAAAATAAAAATTTAAGATTAATATATTATATCATGTTTAACTAGTTTTTCAACTACATGTTGCAAATACCAATTTCCCCATTGGCCAACTCATTTCTAAAACTAAATTAGACCCTTTTTGGCTCATAGTAATCTAGAAGTTAAACTTTCCTTCTGAAATAACTTTACCAAAATACTAAAACAGATATAGGTACTATAACAATGATCAAAATATATATAGTTAAGTGATATATTGGAAAATGATAATGCATATAGTTTGCCCCGAAGCTCTGCAATACTCTTATTAATCCATATTCTCTCCTTATATCATGGGTCCTTGCTTCACTTAGGATGTCAATATTGGTGAACTACTCGGCAATTGAATTACCGGGGATTCCCGCTTAGTGCCCTAAAGCGGTAAGTTTTATTTTATTATTGCCTGTACACTTAAACAGTTGTTCACTATTGATTTCAAAACAGGTAAAACATCACTTTCAAACCATGGATTTCGTTTTAACCAACCTACATTTAATGGTGAAGGATGAACCAATGGCAAATATCTTGGTAAATACTTTTGAAAATTTTTCACTGTTTCAGTTAAGTTTTTCTCGCACCGTTGTTCTAAATAGTATTTTTGTGCATAATTGCCAATGAGTATTATAGTTTCAACATTTGGCATCTCTTCAAGCAATCGTGGATGCCACTTTTCAGCGAATCCTTTTCGAGGAGGCACATCACCAGTTTTGGCTTTGCCCGGATAATAAAAATCCATAGGTAATTGTGCAATACGATCCGTATCATAAAATTTTTCTCTTGATATTCCCATCCATTCTCGCAAGCGGTCACCACTCAAATCATTCCAAAATAACTGAGTTTCTTCTGCTTTACGTCCCGGCGCTTGCCCAACTATTGCAATACGGGCATCTTCAGATGCTCTGAATAAAGGTGGAATTCCTTTTCTTGTATAGGAATCATTCATTGCATCTGCCATTATTTCTTGTTTAATCTCTTCAAATATTGTCATATTACACGCTTCCTTTTGCCTTTTTATCTATATTTCAATCCCCTGAATATCGTGTATGGCGGTGGGTGTGGATGGATAGGATTGAAAACAATCAAGACACTTTACGCAAATTTGATGTAGGGTGCTTATTTTTGTATATTATACTGCTTATAGTATTGAAACCCATAATACAATCAATGCGTCATACACGCCGTGAGCAATGATTAGTGAAATCAGGGTACACTCTTTGACTTTTTCTCTGAGTATACAGTAGACTAATCCAATAAACGCCGTCATAAAAATTTGAATTATATTTCCATTGAATACATGAAACAACCCAAACAACACAGACGATACAATTATAGCGAACCACCTAGAGTTCTTGATTTCCAGTAATTTATTAAATATGTAACCGCGAAAGATTATTTCCTCTGCAAGAGCAACTCCCATTATTCGATAGATAAATTCATAAGCGAATTGCCACGTTTGCGTGTAGGATGCATTTCCAACCATATCCTTAAAGCCCATAAAAATAGGAAGGACGGTCAAAACTAATGACATGGAAACGGCAATTAAGACACCGATACTTATTTGCAACAGAATCCTTTCTTTTTTAAAGCCCATGCTGCTGAGCTTTTCCTTGTACACAACCATTAATATTGCCGGAACGAGGAAAAGTATCCATTGTGTAACTATCATTAAAATCATGCGTATTGGAAGTGAAAACGACATCAGTAAATGTTGATTAAACATAAATAAGCCACACGCTGCGGCAAAAACGCCGCAGATGGCTATAAAAAGCTGTATTACTGAAGATTTAGTTTTTTGTTTCAATACCTTTGAATTATTGTCCATATCCGTACCCCGTTTACGTATATTATGTCGAATATATGTTCATGTTGCAAGCGATAAATCAAATGACTAGTATAGCAGTACACGCTATCAGAACAAGAATAAACGATTGAGTTTACTTTAATATTTTTTTGCTCTAATTCCATTTCGATTGAACGGTGATTTGCATTTTTGACAAAATCGTTGCTGTTTTATATTACGATTATATTTTCAACAGTGAAAAAATAAATCATTATCCGAGGAAAATCGCGGAACTTTATCTTCAAAACATTTATTACTTTCTATACAAAATCACACCCATTTTTTCTTCTAAAATGAGTGTGCAATCTATTACATATCTAATTATCAATTCTCTAATAATTCTTTACGCAGCCATAGCTAAAG
>DASRMZ010000238.1:0-9764 GCA_035647675.1 Thermoclostridium sp.
TATTAGGACAGATAATACATTATAACCTCACTAATATCATATACTGTGATATAATTAGTAGTAGCATCTGATAATGACATAGTATAAAAGAAAGAATATTTAAACTAGGCTTTACTACTCGGAATGATCTATGCAAAGGTATGGGACTGGCTATAACTAGAGATATAATACAAAAGCATGATGGGAAAATTAAAGTCACTTCTGTTGACGAATGGACTGCTACAGTTTATATACCAAAATCACAGTTTGAATAAATGCTTTCGTAGCATAAGTAACAAAAGATTAATATGCATTCTTCTACCGCTAAGGCAGGTTATTTGATTTTTCAATAAAACGGCATTGCAAGCAGGGTATTATACAATTTACCAAGTTTAACTTTAATTATTATGGATATAGAATATACTATAGGTAGAGAAATAATTATAATCATGATTTCCAATTATAATTTGGAAATAAAAAAGATGTTTTGTCAATATGATTTGATTTAATGAGGGGGTGTTAGGATGGGTATATTTAGTTTTTTAGATGGAATGCAAATATATCAGGCAATAATACTTGTTGTAGGTCTAGTACTTTTAGTAATTGAAATGTTTACTCCTGGACTGGGGGTATCTGGTGGTCTTGGCCTTGTTTTGCTTGTTGTAGGGATTATCTTAACTGCATCTACACCATTTGAGGCGCTAGTAATGGTGGTAATTTTGCTTGTTATTATCGGTGTAGCACTTGCGGTAGTATTACAATCTGCGGCAAAAGGACGCTTATCAAAGACACTGGTACTAAATAAAACATTGGATAAACAAAGTGGATACACCGGAAACGACGACCTTGAACACTTTGTCGGTAAGGAAGGAATAACCCTCACGGCTTTAAGACCTGCTGGAACCGCAGATTTTGATGGTGTAAGGCTTGATGTTGTTAGCGAAGGCGGCTATATATCTAGGGATACCAAGATAAAGGTTATTGAAGTTGCTGGTCGACGAATAGTTGTTAGAGTGGTTTAGGTTGTTAATTTGTATGAACACAAAAGAACCATTCCCTGTGTTCTGCATACTGAATATAAAATATAATTAAAGGAGGGTATTTTAATGCCAACTAGTTTTATTGCAGTATTTTTTATTATTGTTGCTGTCATTGTTTTTCTTTCATTCTTTTTAAGCTTTGTTCCAGTTGGTTTGTGGATTTCAGCAGGTGCAGCTGGTGTAAAGGTTGGTATCATGACGCTTGTAGGTATGAGGCTTAGAAGGGTTATACCATCAAGAATTGTTAACCCATTGGTAAAGGCTTATAAAGCAGGTTTAAATGAATTAAAGATAGATCAGCTTGAGGCTCACTATCTTGCAGGAGGAAATGTCGACAGAGTTGTTAATGCTCTAATCGCAGCACAACGAGCAGATATACCTCTTGAATTTGAAAGGGCTGCCGCTATCGATCTAGCCGGACGTGATGTGCTTGAAGCCGTTCAAATGACTGTAAATCCAAAGGTAATTGAAACACCACTTATTTCAGCCATGGCAAAGGATGGTATAGAATTAAAAACAAAAGCACGAGTCACAGTACGTGCTAATATTGACCGTTTAGTAGGTGGTGCTGGGGAGCAAACCATTATCGCTCGTGTAGGCGAAGGTATTGTAACTACCGTTGGTTCTTCAGAGTATCATTCCGATGTTCTTGAAAACCCAGATTTAATATCTAAAACAGTCCTTGAAAAAGGTCTTGATGCTGGAACTGCTTTTGAAATCCTTTCAATTGATATAGCAGACATTGATGTGGGCAGGAACATTGGTGCTCAACTTCAAACAGACCAAGCTGATGCAGATAAGCGCATTGCCCAGGCTAAAGCTGAAGAAAGAAGAGCTATGGCTGTCGCTAAAGAGCAAGAAATGAGGGCAGCAGTGCAGGAAATGAGAGCAAAGGTTGTTGAGGCAGAGGCAGAAGTGCCCAAGGCTATGGCATCAGCTTTACGTGATGGAAACCTGGGAGTAATGGATTATTACAACATGCAGAATGTTATTTCCGACACCCAAATGAGAGCCTCAATTTCAGATATTGGTAAACAGGACTCCATATCAGATGACCAAAAATAAAATGCCTAATAAGAAGGTAGGTGCGGTAGGATGGCATATTATAGTAACCCCAATTATCGTAAATCCCAAACAATTAACAATAAAGGCAACACACCTTCGGTAAGCTCTGGTGAAAAAAGAATATCACATCAAGTTTTCTTAAGTGAGATTGAAAAGAGCCGTGGGGATAACAGAACTGGCATAGCAACTAATGCTAAACCAATTAGGTCTATTCTTAAACAGCAACCTATTCCTAAACAACAGCCAGGGATTGAAGCTATTGATCTTTCACTTAACAAAGAAGAGTTGATAAAGGGTATCATTTTTTCAGAGATAATAGGTAAACCAAAAGCAAGAAGAATGGGGCGGTAATTTAAAACAACGGATCCTACGCCTAATTATGCTGTGAATGCGATTAAAACCAAAAAATGCCAAAGTAGTTTTCATAATTTAGTGCTTACTTGATCTATTAATTAAAATCGAATACAATTTATTCATATTATTTATCTTCGGGATTGAGAGGAGCACTAAATTAATGATGAAGTTTCTGGACAAACTTGAACGAAGGTTTGGAAAATATGCAATAAGCGGATTAATGACCTATATTGTATTGGGTAATGCTGCAGTTTTTATATTTAATTATCTAATGCCGTCTCTAAACATAGTGGGGAAATTGGCACTTATACCTGCACTGGTTTATAAAGGTCAAGTATGGAGGCTTATTACTTTTATATTTATACCTCCAAATACGAGTATTGTATTCATTTTCTTTTCATTATATTTTTATTATCTTGTCGGGAACAGTTTGGAGCAGCTTTGGGGAAGCTTTAAGTTGAATGTATATTACTTAGTTGGTATGTTGGGCACGATATTGGCTGCATTAATAACTGGTTATGCCGATGCGACCCACCTTAACTTATCTTTATTTCTTGCCTTTGCATACCTATTTCCTAACTTCGAAATTTTGCTATTTTTCATTATACCTATAAAGATAAAATATTTAGCGTGGCTAAACTGGGCATTTATCGCCTTTACAGTTCTTTTAGGAGCTTTACCCAGTAAGCTTGCGGCTATAGCCTCGGTTATAAATTACTTCCTGTTTTTCGGTACAGATGTTTTCAGAAGTATGAAAAACAGAAGGCAGGTTTCTATAAACAGAAGGGAATTTCGTCGTCAAATAGAAGAAGGAAATAAAGCCAATCGAGAAAATATGAAAAATAATTATTAGTTCAAACAAAAGGCGGATGCTTTTACAAGCATCCGCCTAATTTTTATTTTTTTAAATTGATGTAACGAACTATTCGGTGGTAATTGAATCCCCAATGGATTCCCACTCTATGTCCTAAACGCCTGTGAACTCGTGGAACGCATCTTTAATCTCTACTTTGTATTCGCCCTCACCTAATGCTTCCTGCAAGATAGTCTGATACTTATCTGTCTTGTAAGAAATCTCAACTGTACCTCTTGCAGCTTCAAATGTGTTGTTAATACTATCTAATTTCATTATATGGAAGCCATAATCCGTTTGGACAATACCTGTGTCTCCAACTTCATGAGAAAACGTCCATTCTTCAAATTCTGGAACCATCTGCCCTTTCTGAACATCATATTGACCACCTGACTGGGCAGAACCCGGGTCCTCACTGAACTCTTTTGCTAATTGTGCAAAGTCCTCACCTTTATTTACTCTTTCTAAAAGCTCTTGGGCTTTGGTTTTTCTTTCTTCTACAACGGAATCATTTGCACCCTCTTCAATTGTAATAAGTATATGACTTACCTTATTATAATCAAAAGCGTCTTTGTTTTCCTCGTAAAAAGCCTTTATTTCAGCTTCATCCACAGATATATCTGTAATTATCTTCTCCCGATATTTTTGGGCTATAATATTATCACTATAAATTTTCTTAAGCTTATTGTATTTTACTCCAAAGAGTTGCTCAGATAGCTCATTCACCGAAACATCATATGTCGCAGCATTTTCCTTTATATTTGCATCCATTTCGCTCCAAGCAGCATTAACTTCCTCTTTGCTAACGGTGAAGCCGTTTTTATCAGCTTCTTGCAACAAATATTCAACTTCTACAGCTTGACTTAAAGCTTGTTGCTTAGCATAATCAACAAGAGTTTGCTGGTCTATTTGACCTGCATAAGCTGAAAGATACTGTAGACTCTGTGAAAAGTTAAATGTAAGTTCACTTTCAGTAACTTTATTATTTTTAACAATCGCAATATCCTTAGGCATAAAAAGATATACAATTGCCGCAACTAAAAGTGCTGCTATAATAAGAGATATAACTATAAAAATTTTTATATCAGTGGCCATCTTTTTCTTTGCTTCCTGTGCCAAAACATCTACCCCCATCTAAAGTTGTTGTTTTCGTATACGCAATAGTAATATTATATACGTTATTTATGCTTATTACCAGAACAACTTTTTTATTTACACTTTGTTAACAAACTTGTTTGCTAGCACAGGTACAGTCAAATACCTTCACATGCTGACAAGCCCCTGCAGAGGGTCAATACGCACTCTTTACACGAAGGAATCATCCCCGTGTGTAAACCCAGTGTTAAAAAGTTACATTGTCAGGGTCTGGCAGAAATCTCTTGTCTTTGTTCAAAACATTTATTGCTTCCATATCCTCATCAGATATAGTAAAGTCAAAAATTTGTGAGTTTTCAATAATTCTTTTTTCATTAACGGATTTTGGTATAATTATAACTTCTCGCTGTAGATGCCATCTTAATACAATCTGGGCGGGAGTTTTTTGATATTTCTTTGCAATATCTTCTAGCCCCGTTGCCTCACTCAGATGCCCACCCATAAGCGGACTATATGCTTGAACCTGAATATTATGCTTTCTGCAAAATTCAATAACTTGGCTTTGGTTTAGCCATGGGTGCAGTTCAACTTGATTTACCACGGGTACAACATCTGTTTCACTCATTAAATGCTCAAGGTGGTGGATATGAAAATTTGATACACCAATTGCTTTGATTAATCCTTCGTTGTATAGCTTTATCATAGCCTTATAGCTATCAACATATTTACCCTTCACTGGCCAATGAATTAATAACAAATCAATATACTCAAGCCCCAGCTTCTTGTTACTTTTTTCAATGGCCTTCAATGTAGCATCATACCCTTTTCTTTGATTGCCATTCCACAGCTTGGTAGTTACAAAAATCTCCTCACGGGGAATACCCGATCTGCGTATAGCCTTACCAACGCCCTCTTCATTTCCATATGCATCGGCAGTGTCGATGGCTCTGTAACCTACCTTCAAGGCAGTTTTTACAGCAAAATCAATTTCCTTGGATTTCGTCACCTTCCATACACCTAAGCCAAGCCATGGCATCATAACTCCATTGTTCAATGTAACACGATCATTAATACTATTTACCATTTTGCCACCTTCCTCCTAACATTTTTAATATCTTCATTCATAGGCCTTTGGGGATTTTACTTTTTCTTTTGAACTAAGAAACTATTGTTTGCACAGCATTTTGTAGTTTTCTTACACTATGACAAAGATACCATTATTTATACTTATCCATATATAGGTAAGTATAAACTCTTGTTCGGTTTATTTCAAATTACCTGCAATTATTTTCTTCTTTGTATATATTATGAAAAATGCTATGCTCCTGTGGATTTATATGATTTGCTTTGTCTTTTACTCAATTTCATACTAGGTATCTCACTTAGAAGCATACCTGTAAATATCATTACGCATCCTATTATTGTATAAAGGGTAGGCTTTTCAGTAACACCAGCACTATTAGGTATTACCCAAGCAAAAATAACTGCAAAAACAGGTTCACATGCTATAATCAATGCAGTTCTTGTTGGAGATGTATATTTTTGCGCAACCGTCTGGACACCATATGCAAGGGCAGTTCCAAGCGCACCTGTCCATAAAATAGTAGTTATGAGTGTAGTATTTACAACAGGAAGTGAAAATTTCTGAAATCCCCATATAACGGTAAAAAAAACTGCTGCTGTCGCAATTTGCAAAACTGCAATCAATACGGGATCGTGTTTTGATGCTGCTTTATCAATTAAAATAACTTGAAAAGCAAAACAAATGGCACACAAGAATGTTAAAAAATCGCCTTTGTTAAACTTAAATTCAAATGCACCAGTAAGGAAGAACAGTCCTATCGCCGCTAAAAACGCCCCTACAAAAGCATAGTTGCTTGGCTTCTTTTTTAAGTATATAGAGGATAAAAGCGGAACAATGACTACACAAAGGCCCGTTATGAATGCAGAATTTGAAGCAGATGTATATTGCAGTCCTACCACCTGAAACATCATACCCCCAAACACCATCAATCCAACTAATATGCCCCATTTTAAAACCTGCTTATTGATATCTTTTAACCTTCTATTAAACAAAATACAAAGTATAATCGTGGCTAAAATAAAACGTAATGATAAATATGCAAAAATGGGGGTGTAATCCAATAGATTTTTCATAAGTATAAAGGATGAACCCCAAACAATAGTAATGCCTAAAATGGATAAGTCCGACTTCCAGTTGTGTGATATATTAGTGCTATTATTGGATAATTCTTTATTTTTAATTGTTTCCTCATTTTTTAAATTCACCGACATATTAACCCCTATTCTAAAATTGAAAGCATTCAAACTTCTTTTGTGAGCTTATTATATAGCGTTACGTAAAGAATGGGCGCAAAAGCGCCCTATTTATATCTTAAATGTGAATACCTTAAATCCTTACTTTTCAATAACCTCTCCAGAAGCAAATCCTTGGTAGTTTTCTAATTTCATTTCAGCTGTCTTTCTCATATCAAATGTGATTGTATTTTTTGCAAAGGTAACTGTCATGTTTACACTAGCAGGCAGCTCTTCAATTATAAATGAGCGCAAGTGTAATTTATTTTCTTCTACCCATGCAGCGGATGATATGCTCAGTAGATTTATCTCTGGGAACAGTTGTTGGTTCATCTTTCCAAACCCGAAGGCAATTTGATGTTCCCCAGTGTTATTTGTGTAATGGAAGACCCCTTCATCATCATTTAACTCAAAATGGCATTGTACTATTCTCGTAGGATTTGGTGCCAAGGAGTATACTTTTCCATTGATTTTTGCAGCAATTGGGGATATTAGCGAACCCTTTTCAGGGCTTACTTCTAATTTTGAAATTTTCTCTTGAAGTTTTTTAGAGTAAAGATTATCAATCTCTATAGCTCCTTTATTCTCCTTTAGATATGGAAGAATATGATGCCATAGAGCCTCATATATACCCTGTACGCCGTTCGGGTTGTGCTGATTATCAGCTATTGTAGTTAATAAAAAGTTATACTCTGGAAGGCAAACTGCAAGCTGCCCCCCCATTCCAAACATTGCAAAGCCATTGTTCTGGGTTCTCCAAAACTGATAACCGTAACCCTGACGCTCATCAATACTTGGTTGAAGGGATGTATCTATCTGTCTTGAGGTTGCTTCTTTTAGATAGTCTACTGGAATGATTTGTTCTCCGTTGTATACCCCATCGTTTAGGCAAAGAGAAGCAACTCTTGTTAAATCTCTCAATGGGCAGATTAAGCCGGAACCGCCTTGGCAAATCCCTTCTGGATCGGTTAGCCATCTGAAGTTATCTGAGCAGCCTATCTTATCTAAAACCTTGCTTCTTAAATACTCCAATAGAGACATTTGGCTTAACTTCTCTACAAGTGCAGAAAGAACATGTGTAGCCGAGGTATCATATACAAAACTGGTTCCAGGATAACGAACAGGCTTAAAGTGGAAGAATGTTCTTATCCAATCCTCACTATCCATAAGTTTATACGTAGTTCCTTGGTGCGGTGAAGCCATCATAAGCATATCTCGTATAGTAGTCTGCAATATATATGGATGAGCACCATCTGCAGGAAGCTTATCGGGAAAATAATCGCATATTCTATCGTGTATTGACAATTTGCCTTCCTCTTGTAACAGTCCAATGGCAATCGAAGTAAAGCTTTTCCCAATTGAAAACATCCTATGCGCAAAATCGGTATGAAAGGGTGCATAGTAGCCTTCTGCAAAAGCCTTCCCATCCTTTATCATAATAAAACCATGCATGCATAGTTCTTCTTGCCCTAATTCATCTATAAAACCCAAAACTGCCTTTGATGGAATACCAACTGATTCGGGTGAAACAACTTCCCAATTACTTGACCCATCATTTCTATTGATTTTCATAATATAAATCCCCCTATGTTTTAAATTAATGCCCAGTAAAGGTTTTTGCGATATATGCATAGCAAACGTTAACAATACAATATGTTATGTCAAACACACACTTTTATTTTGTATGTGTATTTTCTTCTCTGCTCTACTTTAATCTCTACAAGATCACCTTTACCTTGATATCCGCAGCCTTTTTCATCGCATGTAACGCCTTCAGGTAACCCAATAATATATGTGGATGGGGTTTCAAAAAGATAATTTGTTTCAAATACCAATTCATCATCCACAATTTCTAACTTATTCACTTCTTCGCCCATTGAAAAGTGTGCGTTGCTGTGTAAAATGCAAGGCTCATCCTGCTCAATCATAACCTTTATTAATGCGGAACCATGAGGCTTTATATCTCCAACCTCAACAGTTTCATTACATTTGACTCCTCTGAAAATATTTCCACTAAAAAACTCAGAGACAGTATAGGTTTTGTTATACTGATAGTAATCTTCTAAAACCTCTTTAGATAATGTCAGTTTTGCAGGTATTGCCTCTTCGTCCGACCAGTTTATAATACAAAGCTGAAAAGCCTTCTGCTTCGCCAGTTGTACTTTTATCAATGAAGGGTATCGCTTTCCACTGAACAAATCTAAAGGAACTACTTTAATATTTTCAATGGGTATAATGTGTTTTAACTGAAATAGGCGGTCATCATCTATGGTCTTTAATGGCTCGGTTGAACAAATCATACCACCACCGAGGTACTGGTTAAGCACCGAGGTTTTTACTTCTTCTTCATTTAACAATCCATAGGTAAGACGCAATCCTCTAAAAGGCTCGTCCTGCCTTCTGACCATTAGTGAATCAGGATCGTTGTCCCACCAGTGGTTCATAAAGTATCTTAGTATATTTTGCTTAATAGTAAACGGGGCCGTCTTTCCCCCTGTTTGAATATTTGAGCTCCACATACTTAATACGTCCGAACCAATTCTTTGACCATTTACAATGCCAATCAATGGATCGAATAAACCTCCACACATTAAAAAGTAAGCATCCTCTCCAATTCCATCTCTAACAGCTTTAACAGCCGCTCGGTAGGCTTCAACAAGCGTTATGGTATCATCATAATAAACTGCATCTTCCTGTATTATAGGTGCTCTTGTGAAATCTAGTTTATGATAAAGAAAACCCCAATCATATCTTAGCATATGATATAACTGTCTCACGAAGGAAATAACCCCGGGATTTGTAATGTCCAAAATATAAAATATTCTATCATTCATTGGGAAAAGACAAGGTTCACCTTTAGAATCCTTCAAAATATATTCATAATGCTCAGAAACTATGGGTGCATTTTGATCAGTTATAAAAGGGCTGGTCCAGATACCTGGGGTTAATCCAGCCTCACGGATTTCTTCAGCAACCTCCTTCATAGGCTTAGGAAACTTCTCATTATTTCTCCAATCACCTATGGCTACTTCCCAACCATCATCAATTTGAAAAACATCAAA